>NZ_JAWRXG010000036.1:0-1191 GCF_046535135.1 Arthrobacter sp. SIMBA_036 | reverse complement strand
TGCTCTGTGGAGCGGGTGTGGGCCGCAGAGACCAGGGGGAAGCGACTGTTTACTAAAAACACAGGTCCGTGCGAAGTCGCAAGACGATGTATACGGACTGACTCCTGCCCGGTGCTGGAAGGTTAAGAGGACCGGTTAGCCCACTTGTGGGCGAAGCTGAGAATTTAAGCCCCAGTAAACGGCGGTGGTAACTATAACCATCCTAAGGTAGCGAAATTCCTTGTCGGGTAAGTTCCGACCTGCACGAATGGAGTAACGACTTCCCCGCTGTCTCAACCATAAACTCGGCGAAATTGCAGTACGAGTAAAGATGCTCGTTACGCGCAGCAGGACGGAAAGACCCCGAGACCTTTACTATAGTTTGGTATTGGTGTTCGGAGTGGCTTGTGTAGGATAGGTGGGAGACGTTGAAGCCCGGACGCCAGTTCGGGTGGAGTCATCGTTGAAATACCACTCTGGTCACTTTGGACATCTAACTTCGGCCCGTGATCCGGGTCAGGGACAGTGCCTGATGGGTAGTTTAACTGGGGCGGTTGCCTCCTAAAAAGTAACGGAGGCGCCCAAAGGTTCCCTCAGCCTGGTTGGCAATCAGGTGTCGAGTGTAAGTGCACAAGGGAGCTTGACTGTGAGAGAGACATCTCAAGCAGGGACGAAAGTCGGGACTAGTGATCCGGCGGTACATTGTGGAATGGCCGTCGCTCAACGGATAAAAGGTACCTCGGGGATAACAGGCTGATCTTGCCCAAGAGTCCATATCGACGGCATGGTTTGGCACCTCGATGTCGGCTCGTCGCATCCTGGGGCTGGAGTAGGTCCCAAGGGTTGGGCTGTTCGCCCATTAAAGCGGTACGCGAGCTGGGTTTAGAACGTCGTGAGACAGTTCGGTCCCTATCCGCTGCGCGCGCAGGAAATTTGAGAAGGGCTGTCCTTAGTACGAGAGGACCGGGACGGACGAACCTCTGGTGTGTCAGTTGTACTGCCAAGTGCATCGCTGATTAGCTACGTTCGGATGGGATAACCGCTGAAAGCATCTAAGCGGGAAGCTCGCTTCAAGATGAGATTTCCATACACATTCATGTGTGAGAGGCCCCCAGCCAGACCACTGGGTTGATAGGCCGGATGTGGAAGCGAGGACTAAAGACTCGTGAAGCTGACCGGTACTAATAGGCCAACAACTAACACCACACACAA
>NZ_JAWRXG010000076.1:0-355 GCF_046535135.1 Arthrobacter sp. SIMBA_036 | reverse complement strand
CTTCCTGCAGTTCAGCGTGTGCTTCTTTTAACTCTTGATGCGCCTTGTTTATTTCTTGCAGGTGTAATTCCTTCATTCGATAAGCATTTTTCCAAATCTTACGAATTAAGACCACTATTGTAAGCAAGGGCAGAATAGAAGATAAATACTTGTACTTATCATAAACCGTTGCCAAAATCCAAACTAATGGACATAACAAAGTTGCGTCAGTTATCCCATATACATCATTCAAAATTAACTCTATTGCTATAATCAAGAGCGAAATAACAGCATATTTTATTCCGCTCCACCATGTCTCCCGTGCCCATAGTAAAACGAAATATAACAGTATCATTAAAGAAAATCCAATGACAGC
>NZ_JAWRXG010000075.1:0-355 GCF_046535135.1 Arthrobacter sp. SIMBA_036 | reverse complement strand
AAGAGTGTGCTGTGAAGAATAAAAATTTGTACCCTCGCTTAAAATTGTCTTCAGATATTGTGTTGCCGACTCCTTGGCACCCTTTGAGGGTTTTGAGAAACATAGGCTCTATAGGAGAGTTTCGCACTCAGGGTACTTTCAAGCAAGACCCCTCAAATCATATTGTGATATACCATTACCCATTAATGATTGGCTGGGTTGGTGGAGGGAACCACTCGATTATGCAAGGTATTATTACCGGAGAGGGAAGCCTTGTGCCTGAAGAAGTTCACGATATCTCCCCTTTAATTGACGAAGTGTATTTTGATGGGGTTAATTGGCGAGATAATAAAGACCGTAAGATAGGTCAGCCTAG
>NZ_JAWRXG010000035.1:0-1277 GCF_046535135.1 Arthrobacter sp. SIMBA_036 | reverse complement strand
GGGACTGCTGAAGGTTTAGTTGACAGCTGGGGTTGATATTTTCTTACGTGGCTGAGGCCGCGTTTTTTATTGTCTCAAACTCGATGGGTGTCAGCCGTCCGAGGGCGCGTTGACGGCGTTTGCGGTGGTAGCTGCGCTCGATCCACGTCGTGATGGCCAGCCGGAGCTCCGCCCGAGTGTCCCATCGTTTCCGGTTCAGGACGTTCTTTTGAAGCAGGGAGAAGAACGATTCCATCGCTGCATTGTCACCGCATGCCCCTACCCGGCCCATCGATCCGTGCAGGCCGTAGGTGTTCAGGGCCAGGACGAACTTTCTGGATCTGAACTGGGACCCGCGATCGCTATGGACCACCGTGCCCGCCGGTTTCCTAAGGGCCACGGCGTGGTCCAGGGCGGCAACGGCCAGGGACGCTTTCATCCGCCCGTCCATCGAGTACCCGACGATCCGGTTCGAATGCAGGTCCTTGATCGCGCACAGGTACAGCTTTCCCTCCCCGGTGTGGTGCTCGGTGATGTCCGTGAGCCATTTCCGGTTCGGTGCCGTGGCGCTGAAATCCCGTTCGATGAGGTCATCGTGGACCGGCGGGCCGGCCTTGAGCCCTGACCGGCGCCGGCGGTGGATAACCGAGAGGATGCCGTTCTGGGAGCACAGCCGCCAGATCCGGCGTTCGCTGGCGGCCGGGCCGGGACCGGCGTTGATCTCATCGGCGATGAACCGGTATCCGAAGGCAGGATCGTCGCGGTGGTGGTTGATGGCGGCGTTGATCAAGTGGGCTTCTTCCCAGTCCCGGGCGGGGACGGGGTTGGCGGCCCACTGGTAGTAGGCCTGTCTGGAGAAATTCAGTACCCGGCAGGACACTGCCACTGGAACCCTGATCGGGGCGTCCCTGGCAGCCAACTCGCGGACCAGCGGGTACATCATTTTTTTGGATTGATGTCCCGGGACAGGTAGGCCACGGCACGGCGCATGACTTCGGCTTCCTGTTCCAGGAGCCGGATGCGTTTGTTGGCCTCCCGCAGCTTCGCGGCGTCATCGGACACGGCACCGGCCATAACACCGTCTTCTCTGTCGGCGATCTTCATCCAGCGGTGCAGGGCAGCGGGTGAGACACCGAAATCCTTGGCGATCTGCGTGATGGGCGCTTCGCCCTTACGGGCAACCGCAACGACATCGCGGCGGAACTCTTCGGGAAAGGCTTTGGGCATGATGAACATCCTTCCACCCGCAAGGATCAAATCCTCACAGGCAAAGTGTCAATCAAACCTTCAGCAGTCCC
>NZ_JAWRXG010000524.1:0-203 GCF_046535135.1 Arthrobacter sp. SIMBA_036 | reverse complement strand
GACGCGGACCTCTACCGGCCCCCGTACTACCACCCCGGCATGGACGCCCCCGAAATCAAATACCTGATGGAACGCCGCGCCGAACTCGGCGGGTTCGTCCCCGAACGCCGCCGCACCCACACCCCCGTCACCCTGCCCGAGGCGAAGTCCTACGACGTCGCCAAACGCGGGTCCGGGAAACAACAAGCCGCGACCACCATGGC
>NZ_JAWRXG010000523.1:0-206 GCF_046535135.1 Arthrobacter sp. SIMBA_036 | reverse complement strand
GCTGCGACCCTGTATGAGGTCGGGTTCAATCATTTCTTCCGGGGCAAGGACCACCCCTCGGGCGGGGACCAGGTGTTCTTCCAGGGCCACGCCTCGCCGGGGATGTACGCCAGGGCGTTCATGGAAGGCCGTTTGAGCGAGGAAGACCTGGACGGGTTCCGGCAGGAGAAGTCCAAGGCCGGGCATGCCCTGTCCTCCTACCCGCA
>NZ_JAWRXG010000522.1:0-228 GCF_046535135.1 Arthrobacter sp. SIMBA_036 | reverse complement strand
CAGGGACCGCAGCCCGAGGCTTTTGCCGGCCAATCATTCGCTCACACGCACGATCAGTTTTCCGAAATTCTTGCCTTGCAGCAGGCCGATGAAGGCCTGGGGCGCATTTCCCAGACCATCGACGATATCCTCACGGAATTTCAGGCAGCCATCCGCCAGCCATCCGGATGCCTCTTCAAGAAAATCCGGCCGCTGCGCGGCGAACTCGCGCTGAATAAAGCCGCGCAC
>NZ_JAWRXG010000521.1:0-228 GCF_046535135.1 Arthrobacter sp. SIMBA_036 | reverse complement strand
GTGTCGTCCCCTCGGCTTTGGCCCTTGTCACACTTCTGCTGCCGCAGCTGCTTTCGCCTGCTGCGCCTTGATGGTGGCGGCGGCTGCGGCCGCTCCACCCTCCCGCTCGTCGCCACCGACATTGACGGTCGGCTGCGCGAATTCGATGCCCTTTGCCCTGAAGGCTTCCCGGATCCGCAGCTGTGCCTTGCGGCGTATGTAGGTCTGCATGCCGGGTACCGTGGTCAT
>NZ_JAWRXG010000520.1:0-228 GCF_046535135.1 Arthrobacter sp. SIMBA_036 | reverse complement strand
CCAGTGCCAATTGCCCTTTTAAACGCTTCTGAACTATCGGTTTCTCCTGTTGGATCAGCACCGAAGTCATCTACATTGACGGTTCGTTTAATCTTTTGGAGAAGCTTGTTATACTCTTTATCCAGCCGCTCCTTGAGCAATGGAGTTATATTTCCTTCAGCATCAACCCGCGCATCCACAACTTCTTTTACATTTGTTCCATCAGCATTTAAAATCAGGTTGCGTATC
>NZ_JAWRXG010000519.1:0-228 GCF_046535135.1 Arthrobacter sp. SIMBA_036 | reverse complement strand
GATGAAGAAACTATCAACGAAATTTTATTAACTGACTGTTTCATTTCTTCAGAAAACAATTTAAATATTAATCTCAAAGGATTTATTAAGGAAAATATTAAAGATTTTGAGTGGATTATTGATCCGGCAAAAATCCAATTTCCTTTATTTTTAAGAAGACATCGGGAGGGTGATGAGTTTTACCCTGTTGGACTTTCAGGGAAAAAGAAAATTTCTAAATTTTTCAGA
>NZ_JAWRXG010000518.1:0-228 GCF_046535135.1 Arthrobacter sp. SIMBA_036 | reverse complement strand
GAAAGTTCCTCTAATAAGTGATAATCTTTTTTTGAACTCTCAGACATTTTAAGAAGAAAGGTATTTAATGATTTAAATTCTTCTGTCTGCGTTTTCATTAAGTTCATTGAAAGATTATCTTTAAGATTGAACTTTTTGATCTCATCTATAGCATGATAAAAAGGTTCAAGAATTTTTTTAGAAACCAGAACTCCTACAATAATGGTCAGAATAATAAGAAATACCATA
>NZ_JAWRXG010000517.1:0-228 GCF_046535135.1 Arthrobacter sp. SIMBA_036 | reverse complement strand
CTCCGATTCCCGGGCATGCCGTGCTTGCTCGAGACCAGTCCAGCAGCGCCAGACTCACGATACCGCGTCACCTGGCGGCGTATCTGCGGTGCCGTCAATCCGAGACGTTCAGCGGCACGCCACGGCATCAACCGTCGGTCAACGACTGACTGGATCGCTCTTAGCTATTCAACAGAGGGTATCGGTGGCTGGCCGCTAGCTAGTGGGGGACTACGACGGGGTCGAAAA
>NZ_JAWRXG010000034.1:0-1315 GCF_046535135.1 Arthrobacter sp. SIMBA_036 | reverse complement strand
CGCCGCCAGACGTTTCGCAACCGCAACGTGCGGGCCGATCGCTTTGTATTCGTGCAGCGGACGGGTGATCTGTTCGTAGATCGCCAGTTTTTCCGGCGGGATTTCGTATTTAGACAGTTTCTGGGTAACTTCTTTAACGATACGAACCGCTTCTTCAACGTTACCGTGTTTCAGGATCGCTTCCAGAACACGCGCCTGGGTTTCTTTCGCGATTTCAGACCAGTCACGACGAACGATTTCCAGACCACGGGTGATGATTTTACCTTCTTCGTCGATCAGCGCGTATTTTTTTTTGGTAACGAAGAAACCACGTTTGTAGAAACCTTCGTATTCCAGTTCCAGCAGACCCGGCAGTTTCGCGTTGATGTAGTCAACGAATTCCAGCGCTTTTTTTTTGATTTCTTCAGATTTACCACCCGGGATGGTCGCGTACAGACCGTCGGTGTCGATGTACAGAACTTTGAAACCGAATTTTTCTTCCAGTTCTTTCCAAACGAATTCGATGTATTCACGACCCCACGCGGTAACAGATTCCGCGCATTCTTTGCAGTACCAACGCGCTTTCGCGTAACCGTAGTAACCGTAGTAAGAGTTCGCCAGGATTTTGATCGCACGCTGACGGTAGTCCAGCATGATTTTTTCGATCGGGTCCTGAGACGCTTTCATTTTGGTTTTGATTTTCTGACGTTCGTCCAGCAGACGTTTCAGCAGAGACGGGATGAAACCCGGGAAGTCTTTGCAGAATTTGTGACCAACTTCCGGCGCAACGTCGTAGTTACGGCAACCTTCACGGTTCAGGGTGTCCGGAGAAACGTTGTGGGTGATGATGATAGACGGGTACAGCGAACGGAAGTCCAGAGAAACGATGTTTTCCCACAGACCTTTTTCCGGTTCTTTAACGAAACCACCCGCGTAAGATTCACGCAGACGACGTTCGTATTCACGTTCGTCCGGTTTGTTCGGCGCCAGTTCGTTACGTTCGTACGCTTTACGCAGCAGGAACCATTCAACCAGGTTACCGGTAGAAGAACGAGAAACGTCCCACAGCGGCTGACCAACCAGACGAGACAGCTGCGCTTCCATCGGGAAGAATTCTTTACCCAGTTCGTAGGTCGCTTTCGCGTCTTCCATAGAGTATTTCGCAACACGTTCCAGACCTTCACCGGTTTCCCACGCTTTCGCGATTTCGTCCGCGTAAACTTTTTCTTTCGGTTTACCGAAGATCGCTTCGTAAACCGCTTCCAGGGTGTAGGTCGGCAGGTTGATGGTACGACGGATAACGTGGTACAGGTCGAAGTGGATACGACCTTTAACT
>NZ_JAWRXG010000516.1:0-228 GCF_046535135.1 Arthrobacter sp. SIMBA_036 | reverse complement strand
ATAGGTGTATGCAGTATGGCTTCCATCTTTATGTTCCAAAGCAATAGGATCATCTGCTTTAATGGCATCATTTCCAAAAGAGCGCATATCGCTGTCATACATTCCAAAATAGACAATGTCACCTGCTTTGGTAAATTCTTTATCCATTTCGATATGAAAACGAAGTACCTGCCCATATATAGCTCTTTTTATAGGTTCATCCTTATGATTCGTCCACCATCCTTTTAC
>NZ_JAWRXG010000515.1:0-228 GCF_046535135.1 Arthrobacter sp. SIMBA_036 | reverse complement strand
CTTACAGTTCTAGTGGGTATCGACCCGATGGCTCTCGTCTCTATTATGATTTAGTATTCGGAGATAGGGAAGGCACGGATCCTCGATTTTCCAATACAATCAGAAGGGTGGAGGAAGGAAATCAAAGATTCGAATACGGAACCGAAATAGATTCGGATGCCATTAAAAACTTTCTAAGTTTAGTAAAATATCTTAAAGATCAAGAAATAGAAGTAGCTGTTCTTTTAC
>NZ_JAWRXG010000074.1:0-358 GCF_046535135.1 Arthrobacter sp. SIMBA_036 | reverse complement strand
TTTCAAACCAGTACGTAAAAAGAAATATATAAACTTTAATAATTAGACATATAGTATTATAATGATTAAGAACGTGTGGTTAGATTTTTTAACTTGTGTTTCGCAAGTTTTGACAAAAATGGTAGGGAGATTTGTTCCTTATTACTCGTATAATTGTATTGTATCGTATAGTTTCGATTCCTATAGAACGTAATGAGTAACCACACGTTCTATTTTTTTTTGGAGGCAATAACTATGAACACTTTTGAAGATATAACATCAATAGACAAGCTCTCAAATATTTTGAGAACACCGAAAAAAAAGTTAACTTACATATTATATATTAAGAAGATTCAAAATTCATATACAACTTTCCAAA
>NZ_JAWRXG010000514.1:0-228 GCF_046535135.1 Arthrobacter sp. SIMBA_036 | reverse complement strand
ATACTGTCTCCGGTATTGATACTGTCAATAGATCTCGGTTGAGGCTGAGCCTCCTTCTTACAACTCATAGCAGAGCAGCCTAAAATTAAGGCTATTAATACGAATGACTTCATAATATTAAATTTTGTGGTGTGTGTACTACAAAAGTATGAAGACTGATAATGAACATTTTATGATTGATATCATAAAAATAAAATTTTATCATATTATTATAAAATGCTATTTATA
>NZ_JAWRXG010000513.1:0-228 GCF_046535135.1 Arthrobacter sp. SIMBA_036 | reverse complement strand
ATGCCTCTGGACCTTGGCGCTTGTTCACGGCGGCCCGTTCGCGGCCGCGCTGCCGGAGCCGGCACGACGGCTGTTTCCGTCGGTGGAGGGAGGCCATTTGGCCTGAGTCACGTCCGCCACGTCACGAGGACACTGATACGGATGGGTCAGCGGAGCCTCAGGGATCGTTGCGGCCGTGGGCCACACGGAACCAGTGCTCCGCGTGCTGACGACAGGTTTCGGCTTCGA
>NZ_JAWRXG010000512.1:0-228 GCF_046535135.1 Arthrobacter sp. SIMBA_036 | reverse complement strand
CTTTTGTACAAAACCATGGATAATCAGTATGGGAGGTTTTTAAGCAGATATAAGGAGCGGCATCGCTCCCTATTACTTTTCTCCAAAAAGATAATTCTTCAAAATCAACAGTCTTATCGTCTACTCCATAAAAAAACAGAAAAATCGGAATTTGGTAAATTGTTTTTAGGAGTAAATTCATAGGTTTCTATTGACTTAAACTCAGTTCTCAAAATCGGCAAGAACATA
>NZ_JAWRXG010000511.1:0-229 GCF_046535135.1 Arthrobacter sp. SIMBA_036 | reverse complement strand
TCCACTTTTTCCAAGATCTTATCCGGATTGAGAAAATCGAATTTCTCAGAAATTCGGTCAACCGTGTCATTTACAAATTGTTCGGCGCGGTCGATTAGCTTATCAGGACTGAATTTACCGACAACGTCGTCGACTTTCTTCATAAACGAATCAGTAAAATGATCCAGCTCTTTCAATATGGCCTCCGGACTGAATTTGCTGACAACGTCATCTATCTTTTTCATAAATG
>NZ_JAWRXG010000510.1:0-229 GCF_046535135.1 Arthrobacter sp. SIMBA_036 | reverse complement strand
GCTGAAAAGAAAATGAAGCAGTTGGAGGGAATTTGATGAAAAAGAGAATTCTTTTTGCGGCATTATCTGTTGCTTGTTTGAGCGGGTTAGCTGTTGCGGGCTTTATGGGGTTTTCTAATAAACATGTAGCTGAAAAGCCAGTCGGTACTTATATATTAGCTGAAAAGCCAGTCGGCACATAATAAAAAACAATCTCAATAAAAAGATGGGGGTCATAACATGAAAAAAA
>NZ_JAWRXG010000509.1:0-229 GCF_046535135.1 Arthrobacter sp. SIMBA_036 | reverse complement strand
GGAGGATCAATAGTGAAATTCAAAAAAGTACTTACATATTCTTTCGGAACGATTGTTCTTTTGTCAGGTTTAGTTACAACTAATGCTTTGGCAAAAGGAGACACAAAAGATACAGGTTATTATCTCGAGATGCCAAAAGGATTTGGTGCCAATAACTATACAGGGTCTAGAACTAAATACAATGATTCCTCAGTATATCAAAAAAACTCATGGATAGGTAGAGACAGAA
>NZ_JAWRXG010000508.1:0-229 GCF_046535135.1 Arthrobacter sp. SIMBA_036 | reverse complement strand
GCCACTACCTGCGAGGACGCTGATACTGTATCTATAGCGCCGTTGGCGCCCACTTTCACAATCGAGACCGATATGTCGCCTCCGACCGACCAGCCCGCCGCGTTGCGGAACTTGTCCAGTGCGGATTGCGTCATGAAGAGGAATATGACTGCGGTCGACTGGGCGCCGGCCTGAAATCCAAACGAAGCGGCAGCCGTGCTGTAGTAACCGACTGTCGCGTCACTGATAC
>NZ_JAWRXG010000507.1:0-229 GCF_046535135.1 Arthrobacter sp. SIMBA_036 | reverse complement strand
GTAGCGGGCTTCCAGCTTTGGAATCACACTTTATTAGGTGTCGGGAAACTTTAAAAAACAATGAATTAAAAGTGCATATCAAAGCTGCCATTGTCGGTACGATGCAATCTTCAGATAATGAAAAAGATTTTAAAAATAAGTTAATAAAGCAGGGAATCAATACAGTAATTCGCAGAAATGACTCAGGACTTATGTATGGGATCACCTTTGTTGATCATCAATCCAAAAC
>NZ_JAWRXG010000506.1:0-229 GCF_046535135.1 Arthrobacter sp. SIMBA_036 | reverse complement strand
GATAAAGGTGTTACTCCTGTTTTAGAATCTATTTAAAAATCCATATTATGATCATAAATTCAGATATAAAACCGCTTGATGCAAAATCAAATAACAGTTTATTTCCTTTTGCCATTATTACGTTTATTTACTTCATTGTAGGATTTTTAACGACAGTGAATGAGCAGTTGCAGGCACCTTTAAAATTTACATTTCTATCTCATGCAGGAAGTTTAAAAAATACGTTTAC
>NZ_JAWRXG010000505.1:0-229 GCF_046535135.1 Arthrobacter sp. SIMBA_036 | reverse complement strand
GGACAAGGGCAAGAGCCTGCTGCAATACTGCGCATCATCGAGCAACACTTACTTCGAAGCCGAGACGATGGAAGACCTCGTCGATGACTTCGATAGCATTGCTCAGACAGCGACGAGAGCCCTGACGCTGCTCACCAACTAACCAGCCAATTGCCCCAAAACAAAAGCCGCTCCGGAACAAACCTGGGCGGCTTTTCGTTGTGTGCTAATCCCCTGTATCAAATCGGGA
>NZ_JAWRXG010000504.1:0-229 GCF_046535135.1 Arthrobacter sp. SIMBA_036 | reverse complement strand
CCAGAGTGTGTTCAGAACGCTGTCTTGTGCTGCTCAATGTATCAGCTAATGCTTCGGTACCGTGATCTAAACGAGAAATGACCGCAGTCATGGCACTATCTTTAAGCTCCAGCTCATAAAGCAAAGCACCCATAGCAGAACTATCGGCATAGATACTCTGTTGAATAGGAGCGTGAGCACCGTCCAGAGACTGCATTTGATCCGAATATTTAGCGCCCGGGGTCGTTAA
>NZ_JAWRXG010000503.1:0-229 GCF_046535135.1 Arthrobacter sp. SIMBA_036 | reverse complement strand
CACGCGCTTGACCTGGGACAGCACGCGGGCGCTTTCTTCCTTGGAGCTGCTGACGATGGACAGGGCGCCAACGCGCTCGCCGTACAGCGAGAACGACTTGGAGAACGAGCTGGAAACGAAGAAGGTCAGGCCCGACTCGGCGAACAGGCGCACCGCCGCGGCGTCTTCGTCGATGCCGTCGCCAAAGCCCTGGTAGGCCATGTCGAGGAAGGGCACGAGGTTTTTCGCC
>NZ_JAWRXG010000502.1:0-230 GCF_046535135.1 Arthrobacter sp. SIMBA_036 | reverse complement strand
TTTCAGTGCGTCTGTTGCATTCTCGATAGGCGATGGCAGAGATGAACAGACGTATATCTAGCTACCGCCCTCCGGGTGGGACCGGGTGCTGGCTGCGCGTCCACGCCTTTAACCGGACGCGCAGCGCATTACCGAATACCGAATCTGCGTTCCCAAAACCATCGCCCGGTTTGGGGCTGCCTATTCAGACGACTCACCACAAGCCAACACATGTGCCGCCCACGCTTTCA
>NZ_JAWRXG010000501.1:0-230 GCF_046535135.1 Arthrobacter sp. SIMBA_036 | reverse complement strand
CCCGTGAATCGATCGCAGGGCCGAACGCCCGAAGCGCAAGCGAAGGGCCGGGCGTCAACGCTGCCTCAATTCCATGCTATCACCACATCCAACCAAGCAGAGATTCCCGTGCGCCGCATGTTCCGCCTGCTCATCACCGCCATCATCCTGACGGCTGTCGCCGCCAGCGCCTATCTGGCATACGATCGGGCCATGACGCCATTCTCGCCGCCATCACTTGCCGACTATCC
>NZ_JAWRXG010000500.1:0-230 GCF_046535135.1 Arthrobacter sp. SIMBA_036 | reverse complement strand
CTGGGACGCTGCCAAGGACGGCAAGTCCGTCACCTTCACCCTGCGACAGGGCGTGAAGTGGTCCGACGGGCAGCCTTTCGTCGCCGACGATGTGGTATACACCTTCCAGCTGCAGAAGAAGCTTAAGGGCGGCTTCGAGTACATGGACTCCGTCACTCCCGTGGGCTCCGACGAGCTGACATTCACGTTCAACAAGCCCCGGTCCCCCGCGCTCTACGAGATCGGCCAAG
>NZ_JAWRXG010000499.1:0-230 GCF_046535135.1 Arthrobacter sp. SIMBA_036 | reverse complement strand
AACTTATCTGGCTAAAATATTAGGAAGATCCAGAAAGTCTGAAATATTAAGCGGAAAAAGAAAACTAAATCTTTCACAAATTAGAAAGCTCAGTCATGAACTTCATATTTCCGCGGATGTTTTAGTTCAGGAATACTAATAGATATAACGATTTAAAAACCATTGATATCAATGGTTTTTAAATCGTTATAATATAATAAACAAAATATACTTAATATTTATAATAATAT
>NZ_JAWRXG010000498.1:0-230 GCF_046535135.1 Arthrobacter sp. SIMBA_036 | reverse complement strand
ATCTTAAATGTTTTTTTCTTGAACGGCAAAACTTTTATAGTTGGACTCGCAAAGGCGCAAAATGATAATAAAAAAGAGGTTGCGTTAAAGCGCAGAGATTTTATTTGTTATAAAATCGAACAATGTATATTTTTTAAACCTCACGTAGGCAGATGCTTGTGAAAAATCCGCCTAATCCGCTCAATCTGCGAGCAAATAAAGTATAGTCCCCACTTGCCGAAAATCAATGA
>NZ_JAWRXG010000033.1:0-1349 GCF_046535135.1 Arthrobacter sp. SIMBA_036 | reverse complement strand
TGTGATGAGTCGAGACATCCTTCACGGATGAGTCGAGTCATCGGTTACACCCCGGTCTTCGGACCGGGGTGTTTTTCTTTGTCCGGATTCTCTGGGTTGGTAGTTCTTGGTGGGGTCGATGGTGAGTTCGCGGATGATCTCGCCGGTGGTTGCGTTGCTGATGGTGACGTCGGCGTCGTGGATGAGCATGAGGACGTGCGTGCCGGCGTGGGCGCGGCCGATGCCGAGGTGGCGGAGGCGTCCGGCATGGCGGAGGGTGAGTTTCCCGAATTTGTCGACGCGGTCAACGCGGCGGCGCCAGTGGTCTCCTTGTTTCGCTCCGGCGGGTGCTGCTTTGGGTGTCGCGACGTAGGCGGCGGCGGGCGTTCGGCGGCCCAGGGCGCGGTGGGGGCGTTCGTGGTTGTAGATCTGCCGGAACTTGTCCAGTTGTTCGTTGAGGTCTTTAAGGGTGTGGGCGCGGGGCTGCCCGGTGAGCCAGCGTTTGAGGGTTTGGTGGAACCGTTCGATTTTTCCTTGGGTTTGTGGGTGGCTGGGGGATCCGTTTTTCTGGGTGATGCCTAGGGCGTGGAGTTGGTGTTCGAAGGCGTTCCGGCCGCCCCGGCCGCCGGCGAGGCGGGTGGTGTAGACCATGCCGTTGTCGGTCAGGGTGGAGGCTGGGAGGCCGTAGTCCGCGGCGGTGGCCAGGAAGGTGGTCACGACGGTGGTGACTGTGACGGGTCTGAACGCGGTGCAGGCCAGAAGATAGCGGGAGTGGTCATCGAGGAAGTTCAGGATCTCGGTGTCCGTGCCGTCGGCCAGGGCCCAGTGGGTGAAGTCGGACTGCCAGGTTTCGTTGGGCTGGTGGGCTTCGAAGCGGTGCAGGGACGCTTTGGGGCGTTTCTTTGGTTCGGGGGTGATCAGGTCTGCGGTGTGCAGGACCCGCCGGATGGTCGAGGTTGAGGGCGGTTGGAGTGCTTCGCGTTCAAGGTGCCAAGCGATTGTGACGGGCCCGGCGTCCAGGCCGGCGATTACCAGTTCGCGGCGTAGTGCCAGGATGCGGTTGGTCATGGCTTCGGTGGTTCGGCGGGGGTTGGTCAGCGGGCGTTTGGGTCGGGGCTCGACGGCCTCGATGCCTCCTTCTGCTTCGCGCCTGAGCAGTTCGTGGACCCAGCGGCGGCTGACTCCGTAGCGGCGGGCTGCGGCCGTGATGGTCAGGCCTTGGTCACGGACGGCGAGGACGATGACTTTCTGCTTCGACATGAATCATGCTCGGCCACAAAAGTGTGAACGATGTCCCGACTCACCGGGGAAGTGTCACCTGAGAACGATGTCCCGACTCACGTGTGAACTATGTCGTGAAACTACACACC
>NZ_JAWRXG010000497.1:0-230 GCF_046535135.1 Arthrobacter sp. SIMBA_036 | reverse complement strand
GGTTTAATCGCGGCTAGCTGGTTCCTGGATGGTATTAACGCCAACGTTGGCTCGGTCGCAGCAGCGCTGGAGTCTGTTCGTCACAGCCCTTCCTGGCGTAGCACCGCGCTGTGGGGCGGTATTACTGGCATAACGCTCTTTATAGCGGTGGCGTGGTTACTCTCACGCTCGACCCAACGCCAACCCGCACTGCTTGCCTGGGCTTGGCTACTCGGTCTCGTAGCTATTCA
>NZ_JAWRXG010000496.1:0-230 GCF_046535135.1 Arthrobacter sp. SIMBA_036 | reverse complement strand
CTCTAGCTTTGTCTGATGCCGGCCCCAAGCCGGCTGGAGAACATATAGGCGTCGGCTTTGCCGCGCCCAATAGGGAGTTGAAACGTGCGAAACACGCTTCTCAGGATCGCGGCAACGGGGCTGCTTCTGCTTGCCCCGGCAATCGCGCAAGCCGCCGAAGGCTATGCGACTGCCAACGTCAACATGCGGGCCGGGCCGAGCACCGGCTATCCGGCAGTCGTCGTCATCCC
>NZ_JAWRXG010000073.1:0-360 GCF_046535135.1 Arthrobacter sp. SIMBA_036 | reverse complement strand
AAGGGTTGCCCAAACAACAACAACCTATGAAAATGCTTCAAGTACTCCTATAACCATAAGCTATAAGTATGATGCTGCAGACAATTTTTCAACCGGAGTTTTGGTGAGGCCTCCCTATTTTATAGACTTTACGACCAGTGGAGAACTATGCATAGGAAGCAATTATGATTTCCCCCTTGTTCACCTTTCATCAGATAATGTACGTTCATTGAATGCTACCCATCCAAACCTATTCTATGAGCAGGTAACCGAATATAGAAATGGTGGATCCATTGTCCATGAGTATTCGACAAGTACAGATATTTATGGAAACATCAGAGGAGGAGCTGATATTGTGAGTTCTCCCTGGACGAATCGTGG
>NZ_JAWRXG010000495.1:0-231 GCF_046535135.1 Arthrobacter sp. SIMBA_036 | reverse complement strand
GCACCAAGCTTCTGGTCGTGACCGACAACAAGCCGGAAAAGGACGCCGCCTTGGCGCGCGAACTCGGCAGGGAGCTGTTTTCCAAGCGCTGCACCTTCATGGTTCCGCAGATCGACGAGAAGGAAGCGGTGTCCCGCGCGCTGGCCTCAACCGCCTGGCCCGTCGTCATCGCCGATGTCTGGGATAATCCGGGCGGCGGTACGGCTGGAGATGCGACGGTCATTCTCGAAG
>NZ_JAWRXG010000494.1:0-231 GCF_046535135.1 Arthrobacter sp. SIMBA_036 | reverse complement strand
CGCGAGCGAACGGCCAATGCGAGCCGCACGCTCGGGCCGGTTGCCCCGATCCCGGCGCATGCGAAGGCGGCCAAGATCAGCAGAGTCGTTTCAGGCATGACAGAGGCTCCCAATCGCAGCGGTGCGCTCGATTATCCGGCGCCCGCCCCCGCGCCGTACAGCGACGTTGCCCGCGCAACCAATTATCTCGATCTCGGCAAGAAGCTGTTTTCATTATTGCGCTATCGAGCG
>NZ_JAWRXG010000493.1:0-231 GCF_046535135.1 Arthrobacter sp. SIMBA_036 | reverse complement strand
CAGCACCGGCGCTGCTTGGGACCCGCCAGGGCGCCAGGACGGGTGTCTTTGCCGCTGCCCTGCTGTTTGCCGCGCATATCGGTTACGGCGGCTACATCCTCTACTATCTACCGAAGCCAACGCCGGCGCCTGGGGCCACCCCGCCTGTCGTCCGCCTGCTGCAGCCGATGATCGACCAGGCGGCCAAGCTCGACAGCGATGCCGATCGCTCGGCGATTTTCGAACAGCATC
>NZ_JAWRXG010000492.1:0-232 GCF_046535135.1 Arthrobacter sp. SIMBA_036 | reverse complement strand
CGTACAACTCCAACTCTGCATCCAACATGCGTTCCTCCTGTGGCGTGCAGTGCCCATCCAAAAGGCGCGGCTGCCTCCTATCTCCAGCTTACGGATTTTTCTGGGAACGCAAGTGCCCCCTGACGGCGTTGAGAAATTCGGGAGAGAGGCGTCAAATTCTTCCCGGTCTCGCCGGGCTTTCTCCTCGGTCTGCTGATAATTGGCCCCCAGCACGGATATCTGCGCGAGCATC
>NZ_JAWRXG010000491.1:0-232 GCF_046535135.1 Arthrobacter sp. SIMBA_036 | reverse complement strand
GCATCCACCCCAGGGTCAACTCGCTCGAACTTGCATTCCAGATGGTCAGACTGTGCGACGGCTCGGCGCTCGACGGCATCATGAACGGGAACATCGCCGCGCCTACCGAACCGATCACGCGAGCCCACACGACGAGACCGAGCCACCACGCGAGATAGCCATGTCGGCGCGAGATGGCCGCGCTACCGATCAACAGTGCGAGCAATGCGGCCGCCGGCAAGATCCACAACGC
>NZ_JAWRXG010000490.1:0-232 GCF_046535135.1 Arthrobacter sp. SIMBA_036 | reverse complement strand
CTCTGGTCGTCAGTCTCGATGAGCCGGGCTCGAGCCTCTCGCATGCGCCAGCAGGTAGTGCGGCAACGTGATCCAGGACGCGGGACGCCTTCATTGAGGGCCGGGTTGCGAAGTGGTGGAAATCCGACTCTGTAGTGTTTGTCGACTCGATCGCGCTCGGCGCAACGGGTAAAGTTCTCAAGCACCGGTTACAGGAGCAGTTGGGATTACTACCTGTCGGCCTGAGACGCAG
>NZ_JAWRXG010000489.1:0-232 GCF_046535135.1 Arthrobacter sp. SIMBA_036 | reverse complement strand
CGCTGTAGTGCCGCTAGTGTCGCGTTGTGATACCGCCCCATTCGTAACGGGCAAAACGCTACAAGAAATGACGTAACAGGTCCGGCGCTTGCTCGTGAGCCGTGCCACAGCCATCAAGCGCGCAATTTTGCATCTCGATCGGTATCGCCGCCTGCCCAAATAGGAACTTTTGCGTCATCGGCCTCAGGCCAACGTGCGCGCTGGAGATCGTCACCATCCTGCATGGCACAAG
>NZ_JAWRXG010000488.1:0-232 GCF_046535135.1 Arthrobacter sp. SIMBA_036 | reverse complement strand
ACGTAGCCGTTAAGTACTTCGAGAAAATCACCGTTAACGGCAACGGCTATGTCCCTTGAGGGCCTGAAGGGTTCAAAGCGATCGCGCAGGTCTTCACCGTAAACGCATACGCAGTGATGCTTCAGCCAGTAACCCCATCGAATACCGTTAGCCGGTAGCATCACTTCCTCAAGCACGCCCGGATCGATGTCAATCTTACTGACAACCGGATGATCCTGCTCAAGCGCAGTCT
>NZ_JAWRXG010000487.1:0-232 GCF_046535135.1 Arthrobacter sp. SIMBA_036 | reverse complement strand
CCACGGATGACCTGAAAAGCCGAGCCGCTCGCGAAACAGGCCTACACCGGCGTCGTGACCCGGGACCACCCGTCGCGGCATGCCCGCTTCGCACGACCGGCGCAGGCCCTGCTTCCATTCAACACAACGCAAGGTCATTGATCACGCACCGTGCCGACCTTCCGAACGACACGGGCGGTCGGGTAGCCGTCGTGGAATGCGAGCGCGGCAACGCGGCCTCCGCGAGCGCTTA
>NZ_JAWRXG010000486.1:0-232 GCF_046535135.1 Arthrobacter sp. SIMBA_036 | reverse complement strand
TGCCGCGCTGTTCTATGAAGTAGTTCACCAGTTCCCGGTAACGTAACTCCTCTGTCACCTCATACAAGCGCATCAGCGCCAGTTCAATTTCCGGGTGCCCCGGATAACCGTGTAACTGCGTATCGTTTGGTCCAAATACGCTATCGATATGGTCAGCAAGTTTACACACCACTTCCAGTAAGCGGCGCTTACCTGTAGCCTGGAAGAAAGCAACACCGGCCTCAATCATATG
>NZ_JAWRXG010000032.1:0-1357 GCF_046535135.1 Arthrobacter sp. SIMBA_036 | reverse complement strand
CGCGTTGACTCATGGAAAAGGTCCGCGGAGCCGGGTACGTTGCCTCATCGGAAAAGGTCCGGTTGGGGTTGGTTGGCGGACATCCTTGAGGGATGGGTTTGACGATGAGCCAGCGCAAGGCGGTCACGCTGATCAAGGCACGTGCTTACGCCAGGGGCAACCGTACTGAGAAGGTCCGGATCCTTGATGAGCTCGTCGAGCTGACGGGGTGGAACCGCGATTACGCCCGGCGGGCGTTGCGAAGAGCGCTGGAGCTGCGGCCCGTGCGAGCCCGGCCGGCGCCCGCGCCGGTGTATGGTCCGCGGATCGTGGAGGCGTTGGTGGTGTGTTGGGCAGTGTTGCGGGCCCCGGCCGGGAAGCGCCTGGCCCCGATGCTGCCGGTGTTGGTGCCGTTGCTCCGCCGTGACGGCGAGCTGTCCTTGGACGATGAGGAAGCTGCGTTGTTGATGCGGATGAGTGCAGCCACTATCGACCGGAAACTGGCCCCGGAACGGGCGAAGTTGGTACTGCGGGGCCGGTCCCATACCAAGCCGGGTTCGTTGCTGAAGTCACAAATCCCGATCCGGACCTGGGCCGAGTGGGACGACGCGGTCCCGGGTTTCGTGGAGATCGACCTGGTCGGGCATGAAGGCGGCGTGGCGTCCGGACAGTTCTGTTTCACGTTGACGGTCACCGATATCGCCACCGGCTGGACCGTGAACAGGTCCGTGCCAAACAAGGCCCAGAAATGGGTGTTCGAGGCCCTGCAATACGCGATAGGCAGGTTCCCGTTTCCAATCGTGGGGATTGATTCGGACAACGGCACCGAGTTCATCAACGACTACCTGCTCGAGTACTGCCACGCCCAACAGATCACGTTCACCCGCTCCCGGCCAGGGAACAAGAACGACGGTGCTCATGTGGAGCAGAAGAACTGGGCCAGGGTCCGGGAGCTCGTGGGCTACTACCGCTACGACACCTCGACCGAACTGGCGAAACTCAACGAGATCTGGGACCTGGACGCCCTCTTCACGAACTATCTTCTGCCGCAACAAAAGCTGGTTTCGAAGACGCGCCACGGCGCGAAGGTCATCAAGAAACACGACCAGGCAATCACCCCACACCAGCGTGCCGCCCACCACCCCGAGGTCCGAAAACGGGCAGTCATCGGCATGAACGCCCAACTTAAACGGCTCAAACCCGCAGCCCTGTCCCGGCAAATCCTCGCCCTGACCGGTGAACTGGAAGCCCTGGCCAAAGCCAAAGCACCAGCAAGGGACTACAAAACCAACGCCTGGTTCAACAAGGCCCCGAAACGGACCTTTTCACATGAGGCAACGAACCACGCTTCCCGGACCTATTGACGTGAGGCAACAGG
>NZ_JAWRXG010000485.1:0-233 GCF_046535135.1 Arthrobacter sp. SIMBA_036 | reverse complement strand
CGCAGTTGCAGAGAGCACCACCGATTTCCCGGAATCGAACGCGGCTGTCCTGACCGAATACCGCGGGCCCCCTGTTGCACAGCTCAAGGAACTGCGTGTTGCGCTCGGCCAGGACAACAAGTTCTCGGTCGTCAAGAACAACCTCAGCGCCATTGCCGCCAAGGAAGCTGGAGTTGAAGAATTAAACGAGCAGATTTCCGGCCCTACTGCAATCGCCTTCATCAAGGGTGACG
>NZ_JAWRXG010000484.1:0-233 GCF_046535135.1 Arthrobacter sp. SIMBA_036 | reverse complement strand
GGTTTCGGGCGTCGCAGTCCGAATCGAACTAGCTGGACGTAGCTGGAAGTGTGTTCGCTGTGGCATGAGTTTGTGACGGGTCTGTCAATATGATGATGGCAAGGGCGGCAGGATGAGGCGTAATTCAGGAGCGAAGGACCAGCGGTGAAGACGCGAGTTCGGACAATTTTATTGGGGGCGGCTCTTACTGTTGCAATGTTCGCAGCCGCCGCTGCCTGGCTTATCACCAAACC
>NZ_JAWRXG010000483.1:0-233 GCF_046535135.1 Arthrobacter sp. SIMBA_036 | reverse complement strand
CCCTGCATCGCACTGCAGGGGAGTCATCATTTACCCTCTCAGTCGCGAAAACTGCCAGTGGCAGAACGGGCTGTACTCGTCAGCCACCGGCAGATTCTGCTGCGCATATTTACTCAGCCCGCCATGCTCAGACCAGAACAGTTCCAGCGCTTCGGCATTCAGATCACCTGCGGCTTTGTAGACATTCGTTGTCTGGTATTCGGTGTTTTCCGCGTACTCTTCTTCACCCATCG
>NZ_JAWRXG010000482.1:0-233 GCF_046535135.1 Arthrobacter sp. SIMBA_036 | reverse complement strand
CTTTAACCAGTGGTTCTGGAATAACCAGTTCACGACCCGTAACCAGACCGGAGATGTCTTTGGCTTTATTGGCAATTTTGTCCTGCTGAGAGACTAGCTAGCGACTTCGCGAACGGTGGTTTCGGTGTGAAGCTCAGGACCGTCCTGCTTCATGCGTTCCAGCAAACCATCGGTAATATCTTTATCAAAGGTACGCAACGGACGGTCACGACGTACCATTAAATGAGTGTCAG
>NZ_JAWRXG010000481.1:0-233 GCF_046535135.1 Arthrobacter sp. SIMBA_036 | reverse complement strand
TATAAAAGTGCTTACTAAAAAAACTACCAGCACACTGATAGTTTTTCATATAATTAATCCTTAAGATCTATGATGATAATTTCATATTACTTGCTTCTAATTTTCCTGTTTTTGCTCTAACAAGATCAAATGAAACTTTTTGTCCCTCGGATAAAGTTGTTATTCCTACTGCTTTTAATGCAGAATAATGAACAAAAATATCTACACTGCCATCATCAGGAGAAATAAATCCA
>NZ_JAWRXG010000480.1:0-234 GCF_046535135.1 Arthrobacter sp. SIMBA_036 | reverse complement strand
CCAGGGGCAGGCCGGAGCGGCAAATTCCGAGGCGACGGCGACCAGCCCGGTCAAGGGATATGTGGCGAAGCGGTCGGCGACGGGGTCGAAAAGCGATACGCCGATCAACGAGATTCCGCAGTCTGTGTCGGTGATCGGAACGCAGGAAATGGACGATCGTGGTGTCGTCAACAAGGTGGACGAGGCTCTGTCCTATACGCCTGGAGTCAACGCGCAGCCTTTCGGCAATGACGG
>NZ_JAWRXG010000479.1:0-234 GCF_046535135.1 Arthrobacter sp. SIMBA_036 | reverse complement strand
CTCAAGGTCGTCCACGTAGTCGTTTACCACCATTTCGTATTGGGCGGTGTTCGCTTCGTAGTCCGACGGATTGGGTTTGCCCTGCGCCTTGCGAATGGCGGAAACGCTCATGCGGAGCATCATCATCTCGTCCCATATGGTGCGGGAACGTCCAGTGTCGTCGTCGTTCATCATGGTTGCCCCACCATCTGGAATCGCTGCATGCCGGGCCGCCACTGAAGCAGGCACTGCGTC
>NZ_JAWRXG010000478.1:0-234 GCF_046535135.1 Arthrobacter sp. SIMBA_036 | reverse complement strand
CGAATCTCATTCTGCAATCAGCATTCGTTCGCATGGGCGAGGGTTTTGTTTCGACCTACGGATATGCACAGCGCCTCAACAATGCATTGGTGCAGGTCATCGTCGTGGGTCTTTCCTCTGTGCTGCTGCCGCACCTTGCCGGGATGCTCGCGAGATCAGAGCGGCACGAGATAGTAATTCTTTTCGATCGAATCATTAAATCCGTACTCGCAATTTCTTTTATCGCTGTCGTGC
>NZ_JAWRXG010000477.1:0-234 GCF_046535135.1 Arthrobacter sp. SIMBA_036 | reverse complement strand
ATGATGCCCACAATGCCCAGCGGCATCTTTCGATTCTTGCACTGACCGATCACTTCCCCGTGGTGCTTGGTCACGATCAAGTCACCCGGGGTAAGCCCTACCCCGATATGGCGCTCGCTGCCTGCCAGCAGCTGGGCGTACTTCCTGAGCGCACGCTCATTATTGGCGATTCCAACGGGGATATGGCCATGGGCAAAGCCGCGGGCTTGCTGGCGGGCATTGGCATCTGTGCCG
>NZ_JAWRXG010000476.1:0-234 GCF_046535135.1 Arthrobacter sp. SIMBA_036 | reverse complement strand
ATCGTCATCTCCCCCTCACGCTCCGCCTTCAGCCCGGCAATCGTCGCCTCGACATCGCCGCTGACCAAAGTGGCATTCGGCCCGACCTCCGTCAGCGTCCGCGACACCACCCATTTCGGCAGCTTGCGCCACGCCGCCGCAAACGCCCGGTGCGCATCATCCCAGCCTTCCTGATCATCGTCCCAGTAGCGCATCAGCCCATACATCGTCCGCCCATAGACGGTGGCGCTCAGC
>NZ_JAWRXG010000031.1:0-1622 GCF_046535135.1 Arthrobacter sp. SIMBA_036 | reverse complement strand
GTGGGAGAGTAGGACACCGCCGGACAACCATTCAACCGGAGAGCCCCGACCCCACGGTCGGGGCTCCCCGCATTTAAACACCGAAAACACAACCGGCATCCCCGCGGCAAATGCATTATCCACGAACCGGGATATACGTGGACCTGGACGATGACCTCCTTGAGCTCGCTAATCGGTCGGCGTCCGCTGAGGCGCCGGCGTAGGGGCATATGGATGCACTCGTAATAGAGTCATGTGATGCTACCGCCACAACCGACTCTTCGATTGCGGTTTCGTGAGATGACTGAGACTGACCTGGATAGCATGGCCGCGTTGCTCGGAGACCCAGAGGTGATGCTGCTCTACCCTGCACCCAAGTCTCGGGATGAAGCAGCTGGCTGGATTCACTGGAACCAAGAGAACTACGCGGAGCACGGGTATGGCCTGTGGATTATCGAAACGCGTGACGGCGAGCATCCGGAAAACCGGGCTTCAGAGCGGGTAGCCGAGAAGATCGGAATGCACCGTATCGCTGATGATCGAGGCGATAACATCACCGTCCGAACGGTCTTGGGCATGCGGCTATAGACATGCCCAAGCCGCCCGATGGCTTACCCGGCAATGAGCTCCTTGACTGGTCCTTCGTGCAATGCCAGGTAGACATCGTCCCGGATCTGGTTGGCCTGCGGATCTGTCATCGTTCTGGTCAGGGGGCGAAGTACCAGCCGGATCAGGGCGTTCGCTTGTCCTTCACGGATTTGGAGCCGTTCCTGCGCCTTCAACGGAAGTTCCGCTTGGGCAGTGAGAGCCAGCAGTTCAACGCTTTCCAGGTCGTCCGCTTGCCCATTCAATGCGGTGCGGACTCGATCTCCCAGTACTTCCGCGTCCATGTCCGCAGGGACGACGATCGATATGTCCCGTCGGATGGGTGGCATCTGGGAGACCGGCCGCCACGGTTCCAGGTTTTTCATTTGCTCTTCGATGCGCCTGTCCGTCGACCGGAGCAACCTGATGTCCGGGATGCCTTTGCGCAGCATGAGGGCACGGTCCAGGCCCATTCCAAGGGCTAGACCATTCCAGTTGGTGGGATCAAGGCCGGCTTGTTCGAACAGGTGCGGGGCCATGAGGCCGCACTCGGCAAGTTCGAGCCATTCCCCGTCCATGCGGACGTCAACCTGCAAGCCCTGCTGGGTGTAAGGATGGATTGCCGGGACTGCGCGCCACTCGGCACCTGGAAGCACAGCTTGAACGAGGGCGGAGATCATGTCTTGAAGGTCGCCGACGTCGAGCTGCGCCCGGGAGCTGACACGCCACAGGTCTACTTGGTGAGGCGTTCCTGTATGGGTTCGGTCGATGGAATCGCGACGGTAAACAAGCCCGGGGATGGCCCAGAGCTCGTCCGTGGACGCCTCAGAGTCCAAGGCTCGGAGCAGCGACGGGATAGAGGCCGAAGTGTGACTCCGCAGCATTACCGTTGGGCTGACGTAGCGGGAGTATTTTTGATCCCGTGTCACGTCTGAGGCGTTGAAGCCGAGGTGGTCGTAGTTGTCGACCACGCTGACCAAGGGGGACTGCTGAAGGTTTAGTTGACAGCTGGGGTTGATATTTTCTTACGTGGCTGAGGCCGCGTTTTTTATTGTCTC
>NZ_JAWRXG010000475.1:0-235 GCF_046535135.1 Arthrobacter sp. SIMBA_036 | reverse complement strand
GTAGAAGCTTGCCAGGGCGCCAAGCGGATCGGTGTCCCCCCCAGACAGAGTCTGTGCGTGCTCGGCCGCGGTCTTGGCGAGTTCCACCTTGCCGGCGATACCGGCCGCACGGGCGATACGCAGATAAACCTCGCGCTGACGCGCATCATCCATGAAACCGAGAATGCTGACGACGTCCTCGGGCTTCACGTCATGCTCGTGCTCGACGATCAGCTTGACGAACAGGTCGGCAAAC
>NZ_JAWRXG010000474.1:0-235 GCF_046535135.1 Arthrobacter sp. SIMBA_036 | reverse complement strand
TAAAGAGGCATTAGAATTGACTCTTCTTAACCGGCACTGGTCTTCAAGTGTCCTGGTAATCGATGAAACGGTAAACGTATGTCCCTTGGTTTCTTTACTGAATCTGGAACCCATTTTCTCCAGCGTTGTTTTTGCTTTAGAAACCATGTAAGCTCTGCTGTAATCCAGTTTTTGGACGCGGTAGCCTTTTCCGGTTTTTTTCACTTTATTAAACTTTCCGTTATTAATATATTTC
>NZ_JAWRXG010000473.1:0-235 GCF_046535135.1 Arthrobacter sp. SIMBA_036 | reverse complement strand
ACTTTAAGCTTCTCGAGTTCCTCGTTCAGGGCGTCTGCAAGCTCCTTACTCGCCGTCGTCCGGGACAGTTCCGTGGATTTCCTCGATATGCCGCGCGTATCCAGTGCATCAATACAGGCTTGGAGTTTGCCGCAAATCTTGTGCTTCGCTATTGCCTCCAAGACAGCAGCCTTGACCTCGCCGAGCCGCACGCGTGCATCGAACTCCGACTTTTCGATAGCCATGGCGGCCCGCA
>NZ_JAWRXG010000472.1:0-235 GCF_046535135.1 Arthrobacter sp. SIMBA_036 | reverse complement strand
ACATCTTCCCGGGAACCTTCGCTCCGCCAAACTCGAGATCCGGCGCAGCGAAGGCGTCGTGGACGAGGGAACCGTCAAATCCCTGCTCCGCGGCCGCCCGGACAATGGAATCGACGCACATGCTCGTCATCATTCCGGCCACCACCCCCTCGCTGGCATTGAGTCCTTTGAGGAGCTCGGCAAGGTCCGTGCACACAAAGGCATTGGGTGAGTCCTTGGTGACCACGGCCTCGCC
>NZ_JAWRXG010000471.1:0-235 GCF_046535135.1 Arthrobacter sp. SIMBA_036 | reverse complement strand
GGCTTCACCGCGCTCTACGACGTACTGGCCAAAGGCCTGCCGGTCTGGTGTGGACCGACACGCGCGGGCGGAGTTGGTTGCAGCGGCGACGTGGAATCGCTCAAGATTATCGGTGCTCTCGCCTTCGCCGGCGCCTTCGTTGCCGCCGCCCGCCAATTCGTTCGCAGCCTCGCCGTTTTCGATCTCTCGGCCTACACTTTCATCTGGCAGACGGTCGAAATGTTTGCATCGGTCA
>NZ_JAWRXG010000470.1:0-235 GCF_046535135.1 Arthrobacter sp. SIMBA_036 | reverse complement strand
GAGATCAAGTGAAGCGGTTTGCGATCACGCTTTGTGGGGCCGTTGGCGGATTGCTGCTGACCTGGTTTTATCTGTACACATACAGCCATATAAGTTGGCCGAAACTCCCAAGCACGCCGGCTCTCGGTTGCTACGAGATCGATAAGTGTCCGGTCTCATGGTGGCAGGGGGCGTTGTTTTTCGCGTACTTGCTTGGGCCTGCCGTGTTTTTCGGCGTCGTCAATGCAATGGCTTA
>NZ_JAWRXG010000469.1:0-235 GCF_046535135.1 Arthrobacter sp. SIMBA_036 | reverse complement strand
CATCCCAGGGCAATTTACCTTGAGCGGTAAACTCCGACCCATATAACATAGTCTATTTGTCTAATGTTTAATATTTACTTTTTACACTTAATGATTTTATGTTAGTTTTGTTTTTGCACAGTAAAAAGCTGAGCGGCGCTTTCGTGAATTGTTGCAGCTAGGGCTGATTTGAAAAGAGTGTAAATCACGCCGTACTTTTCTAAGTTCAATTATGTTAATGTCAACATAATGTTGC
>NZ_JAWRXG010000468.1:0-235 GCF_046535135.1 Arthrobacter sp. SIMBA_036 | reverse complement strand
GCCAGCGACACCGCGAAACGCACCTATACCGCGTCGATGCACGACCGCGAGAGCCAGAAGTACAAGGAATCGCTCAGCGCCCATTACGGCAGCTGGTACACGCCGTATTCGGCCGACGCCGCCTTCGAGGGACAGCAGGAACACGTGGCCACCGTCGGGTCGGCACTCGACGACACCAGCGAATCCAGGGCCGAGGTGAAAGCGAAACTGTCGGGCGAGGTCCGCGTCAACTTCA
>NZ_JAWRXG010000072.1:0-365 GCF_046535135.1 Arthrobacter sp. SIMBA_036 | reverse complement strand
TGATATGTTGGAATTAAGAAGCAAACTTCAGGACAGGAAGTGTAATTGTAATTAAAATAGTGATAATGATGTTAAATGTAAGCCCGCCTTGGGACCTTAACGAGCGTATCTTCAAACACTTTTATTGATGATTTGATTCGTTTGAGTCAAATTAAACAAGAGTTACAAAGCTCATTTTTTATGGATAGATTTTTTGTAGATTAAGAGTATTGCAATTTAATGTTAAGCACTTGGAACAATTGACATTGTTTGGCTTTAATTTACTTCAATTGTCTTAAGTTCGCAAGAGTGAATAGAGTATTTAGTTTGTCGTAAATATGATCATTTATATAGAGATATAATCCTGTTACATTACAATATATTAT
>NZ_JAWRXG010000467.1:0-235 GCF_046535135.1 Arthrobacter sp. SIMBA_036 | reverse complement strand
CTCAATTCCGCCGGCAACACGGTCCGCATCATATGGCGGCGCACGGCCACAGGGATGCGCTCGAGCGAATACCCGGCTTCTGCCATCTTGGCCGGCCAGTTATGACGGTATGCCGTGCCGCATGCGGCATTAATCTCTTCGAGTGTTTGCTTGAGCGGCTTGCCGGCGGCCGCCTCAATCTCCAGCCAGCGTTCGAAGAGACCTTTAGAAAGTTTGTCTAGTACCATGGCGGTAC
>NZ_JAWRXG010000071.1:0-365 GCF_046535135.1 Arthrobacter sp. SIMBA_036 | reverse complement strand
CGAACTGTCTCACGACGTTCTGAACCCAGCTCGCGTACCGCTTTAATGGGCGAACAGCCCAACCCTTGGGACCGACTACAGCCCCAGGATGCGATGAGCCGACATCGAGGTGCCAAACCTCCCCGTCGATGTGGACTCTTGGGGGAGATAAGCCTGTTATCCCCGGGGTAGCTTTTATCCGTTGAGCGATGGCCCTTCCATGCGGAACCACCGGATCACTAAGCCCGACTTTCGTCCCTGCTCGACTTGTAGGTCTCGCAGTCAAGCTCCCTTGTGCCTTTACACTCTGCGAATGATTTCCAACCATTCTGAGGGAACCTTTGGGCGCCTCCGTTACCTTTTAGGAGGCGACCGCCCCAGTCAAA
>NZ_JAWRXG010000466.1:0-235 GCF_046535135.1 Arthrobacter sp. SIMBA_036 | reverse complement strand
CATAAGACGCCCCAGCGTCTTATGAGCCTGCTGTCACCCTTTGACGTGGTGATATGGATGACGGATGGCTGGCCGCTGTATGAATCCCGCCTGAAGGGAAAGCTGCACGTAATCAGCAAGCGATATACGCAGCGAATTGAGCGGCATAACCTGAATCTGAGGCAGCACCTGGCACGGCTGGGACGGAAGTCGCTGTCGTTCTCAAAATCGGTGGAGCTGCATGACAAAGTCATCG
>NZ_JAWRXG010000465.1:0-236 GCF_046535135.1 Arthrobacter sp. SIMBA_036 | reverse complement strand
CATCGACGTCGCCGTAGGCGGCGAGCACGTGCATCGATCCGGCGATTTCCTTCTGTGGCCGGCTGGACAATTTCAACTGCGCGACCGGAGCGCCGTCTCGTCTCCCAGTCTGCGCCGGATCGAACTGATACCGCCGATGTAAATCGACGAAGGTCTGAAGTCGGTTATTGGCAAGGGTCTCGGCGCGACGGAGGAGGAGGCGGTCAACGCCATCGCCCGCGGTCTGGGGTTCAAGT
>NZ_JAWRXG010000464.1:0-236 GCF_046535135.1 Arthrobacter sp. SIMBA_036 | reverse complement strand
CAGTCATGCGCCGAGCTTCAAATTGCAGCTTGCTACCGTCCGCAAACACACAAATGTCCACGCACAGTTGCGGAGCCTCTATCGATACAGCGAGGTCACACGCGGTGTCAAATGCTCTGCACACATCGGCGTCCATGCTGATGCACTCGGCGGTGGTGTATTGCGGTCGGTCCATCATCTTTGCGTGTTTTCCTAGTCGTCCTCGTGCGCAGCGTCTGCTTCTGCTGCCGTATGCC
>NZ_JAWRXG010000463.1:0-236 GCF_046535135.1 Arthrobacter sp. SIMBA_036 | reverse complement strand
AATCCGCGCCGCCCTGGACACTCTGCGTTTCTGACCAGGCATTCAGAACGGCGGCTTAAACATCTTCAGGAAATCAAAGGAACTGACTGGCAGCTTTGAGCAAGAAGCAGACCTGCTTGCTAAAAAACTTCAGAATTAATCGGGCCAGAACGAAAATATGAGTAAAACCAGTACGCGATAATCAATGAGGAATTTGGCGTCTAATAATCTACAGGGAATGGTATGAAAAGACCGCC
>NZ_JAWRXG010000462.1:0-236 GCF_046535135.1 Arthrobacter sp. SIMBA_036 | reverse complement strand
CCAGGAACATCTCGCCCTTACCGTGACCGATGGCGAGCGGCGGGCCCGAGCGGGCGGCCATGATCGTGTTCGGATGATCCTTCAGCATCACCGCCAGCGCGAAGGCGCCGGAGACGCGGTTCAGCATCTTCAGTAGTGCTGCCTGTGGCTGCAGGCCCTCGCGCAGATACTTCGCCATCAGGTGGGCGATGACCTCGGTATCGGTCTGGCTTTCGAAGACCGAACCTTCGGCGATC
>NZ_JAWRXG010000461.1:0-236 GCF_046535135.1 Arthrobacter sp. SIMBA_036 | reverse complement strand
AAGATTGAGCAAGAAGCTCCCCGTTTTGCTGAGGCGTTGGGCGTCCGCGAGGAACGCCTCGCTTCTCCGCAGCTTCTCCTCGGCCCGCTTTCGGTCGTCGATATCCGTCAATAGCCCATACCATCGGATGATCTTGCCTTCACCGTCGCGAAGGGGAAGCCCTCGAAGCTGAAACCATCTCCACGTGCCGTCGTGCCGAAGAAATCGGGTTTCGTAATCGTATGGTTCCCCTGTGG
>NZ_JAWRXG010000460.1:0-236 GCF_046535135.1 Arthrobacter sp. SIMBA_036 | reverse complement strand
AAAACTGGTAAGTTATGAAGCTGTCGCAATGAGAATTGATGCCAAATTAGGGCTTATTCCCGGCCAAGTTCAATTTGATAAGGCAAAATCAGCAGGTGTTATCGACAACCAAATCACAATGTTTAAAAATCAAGATGAGTTAATAACCGCATTGCTATCAGGAAAAATTGATGCATTCGCAGCTACAGCAGTTGGAAATAATGCTATCGTCGAAGTGAACCCAGGATTGCACGCAG
>NZ_JAWRXG010000459.1:0-236 GCF_046535135.1 Arthrobacter sp. SIMBA_036 | reverse complement strand
CGATGACGACATGGAGCGGATTGAAGAAAGCGCCGAAGAAGCAGCCGACCGATAGATATTACTGCTCGGAGAGCTTCATATCCGGGTGGTAGTCCTTGCCTTCGACGTCCTTGACGATCGCCTGGGCGGCGATGACCTGCTTGGTCTCGGCGTTGAAGGTGACCGAGGGAGAGCCCTGCAGCGACCAGCCCTTGTTGAGGGCATCGGTGACGCGATGGCAGAAGGCGGCATCGTCC
>NZ_JAWRXG010000070.1:0-366 GCF_046535135.1 Arthrobacter sp. SIMBA_036 | reverse complement strand
GCCCCGGACCGCTAAAATGTGGTAAAAATGCCACGAGAAAAACTTCCGGGATAATTTTGGTACGAATACGTTTATTAAATAATTGACGACTCCGGGGCCTCCTGTTCATATCCAGCCCGTGACCGAAGCAAACGTTCGGAAACGCATGGCGGACTGAAATTTCAGGGGACCGCATCCATCGCGCTAAGCAAGAGCCAACCTTGGGGTTGGCCTCTGGAACGGAGACAGAAAATGAACATCAAGAGCCTCCTTCTCGGCTCCGCTGCTGCACTCGCAGTAGTATCCGGTGCACAGGCTGCCGACGCTATCGTCGCCGCCGAACCGGAAGCAGTAGAATACGTCAAGGTTTGCGACGCCTACGGCACC
>NZ_JAWRXG010000458.1:0-236 GCF_046535135.1 Arthrobacter sp. SIMBA_036 | reverse complement strand
CGGGCATTAGATTTCTGGCGTGCCTGTTCAAGATAGTAAGTCACCCCACCGCCACTCATTCGCGTTTCGCCAGGGTTATTACCAAACAGCACTACCAGCTTACTGTTTTCGATATCCGACGGGCTGTTGCCATCTGCCCAGCCGCCGTAGGTATAGTTCAAACCTTCCGCAATTTGCGCGGAGGAGTAGTCGCCGTAATGGTTCAGATAGCCGCCGCAGCAGTTCATCAGCCGCGC
>NZ_JAWRXG010000457.1:0-236 GCF_046535135.1 Arthrobacter sp. SIMBA_036 | reverse complement strand
AAGTTTGTTAAAAAGGTTTGGACTTTTAATGATGAGAATTATTATAAGTATATGTTTGATGTGAATGTGTTGAAGAGATGCGAATATGCATCTCTTTTTATTTTAGAATACTATAAGAGTTTAATTTCAGTTGAGATATTTCGCCTGGCCTGTGCTTCATATTTCTCTTTAAAATATTCTGTTTTGAAGATGCTGTTAAGTTCCAGAAAATGTTTTAATATCTTTTTTCTTCCTGG
>NZ_JAWRXG010000456.1:0-236 GCF_046535135.1 Arthrobacter sp. SIMBA_036 | reverse complement strand
ACTTAAAGAATCCTCACGAAATTCCTGACAACGATGCTGATGATGAAAGCAAGTGATCTTATTTGGCCGGATAAGTGGATGCCTTTTGGGGTAAGGGTTTCCATCGTTGCTGTCGTTTGGGCTCTATGGTTTACCGTGTCTTACTTAAAATATTTTGTTTTTCATGTGGGTGGAATACTTCAGCTAGGCGCTATTTATCCAGTAATAATTATTTGGACTTATTTGTTCAATAAAAC
>NZ_JAWRXG010000455.1:0-236 GCF_046535135.1 Arthrobacter sp. SIMBA_036 | reverse complement strand
CCAGTGGACCAGATCTTTCGCACTGTTTCGTTCGGCGAGGTCGAGCAAAGCCGCGCTTATGAAGAACAGCATCCACGGATGCGCGAGCGCAGACAAAAGCATTCCGGCGATCAGCAACTGAAACACCGCAAAGCCCGCGGGGCCCATCTCCCGCATAAGCAGCGCGGGATCGCGCATCAACACCAGCCACGTCTGCAGCCAGCCCTTGAACCAGCGGGTGCGCTGGTGAAGCCAGG
>NZ_JAWRXG010000454.1:0-236 GCF_046535135.1 Arthrobacter sp. SIMBA_036 | reverse complement strand
CAGCTCCTACTCGCATCCCATTGAAGGCACCTTCAGCTTCACGGCAACCACTGGAAGTACGACGTCGGCAGGCGGCGCGGCGGTGCCGTCCGCCTTGGCGGCGGTCCCGACTGCGGGCGAAGCGGCTCCCGGCAGCAGCAGTGCGCCTCGGGCGGGCGAGGGCGTGCGTGCCCAGGACTCGGCCGAGCCGTTTCCTTGGAGCATAGTGGGCCTGGCTGTGGTCGCAGTTGGCATAG
>NZ_JAWRXG010000453.1:0-236 GCF_046535135.1 Arthrobacter sp. SIMBA_036 | reverse complement strand
CGGGAAAAATCAAAGGAGCTTTCCTAACAGGTAAAACTTGGAATATTCCAGAAGATTCGACATTGCCGGAGAAAGGGAATAAGAAAAAATATAGTAATAATATTTTACTCAATCATCTTAAAGAACAAAAAGAATTGAAGCTCAAAGGTGGTATTTACCATCGCACGCAAATTGATTTGACCTACAATTCCAACAAGATTGAAGGAAGCAGGTTAACCCACGACCAAACCCGCTAT
>NZ_JAWRXG010000030.1:0-1975 GCF_046535135.1 Arthrobacter sp. SIMBA_036 | reverse complement strand
TGTCCGGTTGTGTGTGGTCTAGTTTTTAAGGGCACACGGTGGATGCCTTGGCATTAGGAGCCGAAGAAGGACGTAGGAATCTGCGATAAGCCTGGGGGAGTTGATAACCGAGCGTTGATCCCAGGATGTCCGAATGGGGAAACCCCGCACAACGCTCTTTTGGGGTGATTGTGTGACCCGTATCTGAACACATAGGGTACGTGGGGGGAACGCGGGGAAGTGAAACATCTCAGTACCCGCAGGAAGAGAAAACAATAGTGATTCCGTTAGTAGTGGCGAGCGAACGCGGATCAGGCTAAACCGTTCATGTGTGATAGCCGGCGGGCGTTGCATGGGCGGGGTTGTGGGACTTTCCGTTTGGTTCTGCCGGACCGGGAGGGTGTGGTGCAGGCATAGGTGAACGGTCTTGAAAGGCCGGCCAGAGAGGGTGTGAGCCCCGTAACTGTAATGTTGTGTACCGCTCTTGGAGAGTATCCCAAGTAGCACGGGGCCCGAGAAATCCCGTGTGAATCTGTCAGGACCACCTGATAAGCCTAAATACTTCCTAATGACCGATAGCGGACCAGTACCGTGAGGGAAAGGTGAAAAGTACCCCGGGAGGGGAGTGAAACAGTACCTGAAACCGTGTGCTTACAATCCGTCGGAGCAGTCTTGTTACTGTGACGGCGTGCCTTTTGAAGAATGAGCCTGCGAGTTAGTGTTACGTCGCGAGGTTAACCCGTGTGGGGTAGCCGTAGCGAAAGCGAGTCTGAATAGGGCGAGTGTAGTGGCGTGATCTAGACCCGAAGCGGAGTGATCTACCCATGGCCAGGTTGAAGCGACGGTAAGACGTCGTGGAGGACCGAACCCACTTCAGTTGAAAATGGAGGGGATGAGCTGTGGGTAGGGGTGAAAGGCCAATCAAACTCCGTGATAGCTGGTTCTCCCCGAAATGCATTTAGGTGCAGCGTTGCGTGTTTCTTGCCGGAGGTAGAGCTACTGGATGGCCGATGGGCCCTACAAGGTTACTGACGTCAGCCAAACTCCGAATGCCGGTAAGTCAGAGCGCAGCAGTGAGACTGTGGGGGATAAGCTTCATAGTCGAGAGGGAAACAGCCCAGACCACCAACTAAGGCCCCTAAGCGTGTGCTAAGTGGGAAAGGATGTGGAGTTGCGAAGACAACCAGGAGGTTGGCTTAGAAGCAGCCATCCTTGAAAGAGTGCGTAATAGCTCACTGGTCAAGTGATTCCGCGCCGACAATGTAGCGGGGCTCAAGTACACCGCCGAAGTTGTGGATTTCACACATTGCCCTAGCCTTCGTGGTTCAGGGGTGTGGAGTGGTAGGGGAGCGTCGTGTGGGCAGTGAAGTCGCGGTGGAAACCAGCGGTGGAGCCTACACGAGTGAGAATGCAGGCATGAGTAGCGAAAGACGGGTGAGAAACCCGTCCGCCGAATGATCAAGGGTTCCAGGGTCAAGCTAATCTGCCCTGGGTAAGTCGGGACCTAAGGCGAGGCCGACAGGCGTAGTCGATGGACAACGGGTTGATATTCCCGTACCGGTGAAGAACCGCCCATGCCAAGCGGGGGATACTAACCGCCCGGAGCCTGCCCGTTCACCCTTGTGGTGTTGCGGGTTTTGGCCGAGCGCGGGACCTGATCCCGGGAGGTAAGCGTATTAACAGGTGTGACGCAGGAAGGTAGCCGGGCCGGGCGATGGTTGCCCCGGTCTAAGGATGTAGGGTCAGGGATAGGCAAATCCGTTCCTGTGTGCTTCGAGCACGTTCCTGAGATCTGATGGGACTCCCGTAAGGGGGGATCCGGTGATCCTATGCTGCCAAGAAAAGCATCGACGCGAGGTTCGAACTGCCCGTACCCCAAACCGACACAGGTGATCAGGTAGAGAATACCAAGGCGATCGAGAGAATTATGGTTAAGGAACTCGGCAAAATGCCCCCGTAACTTCGGGAGAAGGGGGGCCTGCCCCGTGATACAGAC
>NZ_JAWRXG010000069.1:0-367 GCF_046535135.1 Arthrobacter sp. SIMBA_036 | reverse complement strand
GTCTATAACTCACAATATACTTTATTTAACTATCAGACCTATACTTATACAGGTAAATTTATTTCTGAAAGATCAATTTTTTCAGTCAACCAGTCAACAGGTCAGGAAATCCTAACCCAGGTTACCCGCTACACAAATGATGCAACAAAGTCTTCCAATAACTTAACCGCAGTACAATACTATGACGGAACAGGAAATTTGAAATGGCAGCAGGAAATTTCCTATACGGATAAAAATGGAAGCAGTATAACAAATGTTTACAGTGATTCAGGAGTAAAGACCAATGTTTCTACCACGGTTAAAGACAATTCGATTGCGTGGGATAAAGTATTAGATCCATTTGTTTATCAACACGATCATAATACAA
>NZ_JAWRXG010000452.1:0-237 GCF_046535135.1 Arthrobacter sp. SIMBA_036 | reverse complement strand
GCCACGAACAGGATCGGTGCCTCCTACGATAATATGCTCGGCGCTGTCACTGTAACCGTGGAGCGATATAGCGCGTTGGTGTCGCGAAACTAAGGCAAGTGCAGTCGGTTCATCGTAATGGGTACTCGTGATGTGGAGGTCGAAGCCGTTCGGCGTCTTAAGAGATTCGAATAGATACGTAGAATAGTCGTTACTGAGTTCGCGAGCTAACTCGCTAGTTCCGCCTTCAATACTGCC
>NZ_JAWRXG010000451.1:0-237 GCF_046535135.1 Arthrobacter sp. SIMBA_036 | reverse complement strand
CAAGAGAGAGTTGGCAAAATTATAGAATATTCTCAGCAGCGTGCTCATCGTCATGAGATAGATCGGAAAATATACGAAAAATATGGTGATATAGGGGATAAGGTTTTGACAGAAGAAGAGCGTCAAGGAGTTTTTGAAATCATCAAGGCGTCATATATGAAAAGGTTTTTGCGTGGATAGTCATATGTAATGGCCATAACAAAGCCATCAATTTGACCGTCTTACGCTACGCTTCAG
>NZ_JAWRXG010000450.1:0-237 GCF_046535135.1 Arthrobacter sp. SIMBA_036 | reverse complement strand
AGAAGCGGCCAGGCTTTTCAGAGAAATACACCGTGAGATAAAAGACCGGTTCGGCGTTGCAAGCTACAAAGACATAAAGCGCCGGGAGCTGTTATCCGCAATCAAATATATAGAAAATTGGATTCCTCGGAAGGTTTCCTAAATCCTTTCGAGTTCCTTCATTAATTAAATTTTACCAGTGAACAACTGGATATATCAGGAGGCAAACATATGGAGAACAACCCATACAATTTGCAT
>NZ_JAWRXG010000449.1:0-237 GCF_046535135.1 Arthrobacter sp. SIMBA_036 | reverse complement strand
AGCCCAGCATTTACGGCTCAACAACGCTCGCCGATATCCGGCAGATGTGCCTCTCCAAGGCAACGAGCCTGGGTTTCGAGGTCGATTTCCGCCAGACCAATTTCGAAGGGGAACTGGTGGAAAGCATCCATCAGGCCCGCAAGGAAGCCTGCGGTATCATTATCAATCCGGCGGCCTATACATTCACCTCGATCACACTTCTCGACGCCTTGAAAACCTTCGATCCGCCGAAGATCG
>NZ_JAWRXG010000448.1:0-237 GCF_046535135.1 Arthrobacter sp. SIMBA_036 | reverse complement strand
CACTGGTCGCCATCGTTGATATCGAGTTTGACGATCTGCCAGGCAAACATGCCGGCAGCGATCGCGAGGCCAAGATAGGCAACAGGCCCGACGCTTGCCAGCCAGAAGGCAAGCAGCATCAGCACTAGCGTCGCCCCGTAAAGGCCGATCAGCCACTGGCGGGTGCGATCACCGAACAGCCGCGCTGTGGAGCGGACACCGATCAACTCGTCGTCTTCCTTGTCCTGATGCGCATAG
>NZ_JAWRXG010000068.1:0-369 GCF_046535135.1 Arthrobacter sp. SIMBA_036 | reverse complement strand
CATCATTAACAATTGATCTATTTTCCGGAGCATTATAAAAATAAACCGTTTTTACTCTAGGATTTATTTCCAATTTTTTAATGATAGTCAAATCCTGAGGTATCCCATTAAAAGGAATAAGTATTTCAACTGTTTGGATAGAAGAAAATTCTATAAAAGATAAAATTTCATCTATTTTAGCCATTGAATATTCTAAGAATCTGATCTGTATAAAACTAGCTGATAATTCTTCTATCATTCTATAGGCACCTGCTGTATCAAAATTATCTTTTAATTTATGCTCAATAATTACCTCGTTAATTTTGTTAGGTGACCTCCATTTAAATTTTTTCCGGAAATTCTCAGGGGTAATATTTTCGGTAAGATTTC
>NZ_JAWRXG010000447.1:0-238 GCF_046535135.1 Arthrobacter sp. SIMBA_036 | reverse complement strand
AACAGATTACTTATGACCCGAATGGTAATATGATCAGTCATTTAGATAAAGGAATCACGAAAATTGCTTTTAACTTCCTGAATCTTCCGTCTGCAATAACGGGAGCATCTCCCGCAGCTTCTCTGAATTATATTTATTCTGCGGATGGAACTAAGGTACAGATGAGCAGGGATACGGAAATCAGCGATTATCTGGGGAACTTTCAATATACTAGTTCAGGGGGTAACATAATCTCATC
>NZ_JAWRXG010000446.1:0-238 GCF_046535135.1 Arthrobacter sp. SIMBA_036 | reverse complement strand
ACCGAAGGTACGGCTGCGAAGATCGGTCCCGCCACGCCGCCATGGAAATGGCTTCAGGGCCCGAACCAGTGGCCGGAAGCCCTTCCTGAACTGAAACCGCTTCTTCTCGCCTATCAAGTGGAAGTGACAAGGATCGGCATCGATATTTTGAAGGCCATCGCTGTTGCGCTCGACCAGCCGGAAGATGTCTTCGCCGGTATCTACGATCCGCAGCCGTCGCAGCTTCTGAAGATCATCC
>NZ_JAWRXG010000445.1:0-238 GCF_046535135.1 Arthrobacter sp. SIMBA_036 | reverse complement strand
CCTTCAGCTCATATGTTCGCGAGAAATTGTTGTCCGACTGGTACATAACGTCCCAGCCGAAGCTCCAGCGCGGATTGATCTTAAAGTCCGCCTTCGACGCGATCATGCCGCGATCGTCGCGCTGGTCGCTCGTGCCCGCCGTAAAGCTTTCCGGACTAAGCTGATTGATGCCAGCGATGCGCAACGTGTGCGTGCCGTTTTCAAAGCGCTGCCGGAATTCGGTATCGAGCAGGAAACC
>NZ_JAWRXG010000444.1:0-238 GCF_046535135.1 Arthrobacter sp. SIMBA_036 | reverse complement strand
CGATGGCGTGGACAACCTTGGACACGTCGGTCGGCTTCTCGCATCGCGGGACGTCTTTAAAACGCGCAGGAATCGATGTGGCGTCGAACCCGGTCGCAAACAGAAATGGAACCTGCAGCTCCATCAGGCGGTCCGCGATAGGGTAGGCATATTCTCCGCCGAGATTGATGTCCAAAACCGCGCCGTCGATCCGGGTATCTGCATCCAGAACGCCAAGAGCCTCTTCGCATGTGCCGAC
>NZ_JAWRXG010000443.1:0-238 GCF_046535135.1 Arthrobacter sp. SIMBA_036 | reverse complement strand
CATTTTGCTGGGGTTGCTATTCTTTGGAACAGGTATTATACTTCATTTTTATAATACTGGTTCTGCATATGCGGAAGGACCTGTAAAAAAGAAAGAAACAGTTACTTTTAAAATTTCTCAGAAATTAAATTCTACTGAGAAATATCGAAAGTATGATGGGGAAGTACAGGCAGGATCAATGAACTTTAACTCTATTCTTTATCTTCCAAAAGATAGTGAGGAGCTGGACTTTACACAC
>NZ_JAWRXG010000442.1:0-238 GCF_046535135.1 Arthrobacter sp. SIMBA_036 | reverse complement strand
CAATAGAAGAATCCGAAAACCCATAATGCAGGCTTTCTGCAGACATAAAACTGATTGCTGTCAATAGAATAAAAAGTCCCTGAAAATATTTATTTTTCATATCATTAAATTTCCGTGAAATTAAAAGTTACAAAAGATTTTGTAGTTATAATAATCAAAATCCACTTTACAATGGTTTCAGATACTATTTCCACAAATTTAATCAATCTTCTTGTTTAAAATGAGTTAAAATAGACAG
>NZ_JAWRXG010000441.1:0-238 GCF_046535135.1 Arthrobacter sp. SIMBA_036 | reverse complement strand
ATTGCGAAATTCAACTAATGAAAAAATTAATCTAATTTTTACAGATGCACCAGGAGAATGGTTTGATCATTGGAGAAACAATACTGGTGGAGAAAGTTCGAAAGGAGCTAAATGGATTCATGAAAATAGTAATGCTTTTTTATTATTCGCAGATTGTGAAATGCTTTGCGGAGAAGAAAGAGGGATAGCTAAATTGCAAATTAATTCTGTTGCTGATAGACTTCTTGAATATATACAC
>NZ_JAWRXG010000440.1:0-238 GCF_046535135.1 Arthrobacter sp. SIMBA_036 | reverse complement strand
GATATTAGAAGCCGCTCAAGCGATACATGTCGAAGCTCCATTAAAGCTCCTTCTCCGCATAAGTATCGCGCGAAGAACAATGACGAGTTAAAGCATTTCCCTTGCTTATTCATGGAGATACAGCGTTTAATCTTTAAATTATTTTTGCATCATATAAACTCAATAACAAAATTTCAACTATTGAGTGTTAGATTTTGCTGAAAATATTAATAAGGCAAATAAGCTTAGGTTTCTATCA
>NZ_JAWRXG010000439.1:0-238 GCF_046535135.1 Arthrobacter sp. SIMBA_036 | reverse complement strand
CTCGATATCAGCACGGAAGAACTGGTACAGAGAGAAGCCGAGTGCGACGAGAAGCAGCGCTGCGGCGATGCGCCAAAATCCGAGGCGCCGGCGAAGTTTGCGGCGGTCGGCGATCGTCGAGCTGTCCATAAGTCCTCCAGGGCCGGCGGCGGCCTCATTCACTGCGGCATGAGATAAGGCGGCATAGTGTTGTGAAAATGCCGGTTTACCTCGTTTTCATCCGTTTGTTGCTTGTTGC
>NZ_JAWRXG010000438.1:0-239 GCF_046535135.1 Arthrobacter sp. SIMBA_036 | reverse complement strand
CTGATGGCGGCCGACCGGCGAATTATCCGGTGCGACGTACGCGGCTCGGGAGGATCCGAAAAGATCCGCGCGCCGGTGTCCCTCGCGCAGCTCGCAGACGACATTGTCTCCCTGTTGGACCACATTTCGGTGACCGACGCAGTAGACGTCGCCGGGGTAGCGATCGGCGGATGTCTTGGACTCACGCTCGCCGCGCGATACCCGAAGCGCATCCACCGCCTCGCCGCCATCAATCCCCC
>NZ_JAWRXG010000437.1:0-239 GCF_046535135.1 Arthrobacter sp. SIMBA_036 | reverse complement strand
CTGTCTTTGAATTTCCCTGTTGTAACGGCCTGGATGACCTTGCGAATCACCGGCGTTTCTTATTCCGGAATATAGGGTTTTTGCGCGCCAATCCCAATGCCGGAGCCCTGAAATCCGGCATTAAGCAGGGGATTATGACGGTTTTCCGTCCGCTTTTCCGCCTTTTTCCAACACCGCGTTGAGCTCCGCCAGGACGGGCGCGTCAAGGCTGCGGATCCGACCCGCCAAACGGTTTGCAA
>NZ_JAWRXG010000436.1:0-239 GCF_046535135.1 Arthrobacter sp. SIMBA_036 | reverse complement strand
CGACTTTATTCGTACACCCGAAAAGTGGGTTCGCGCTTAGAGCCGCAAGGGATACAGCCGTTTTAGTCCGCCGATCACTTCTTAGTCTTGTGAGTCACAAGCCTCCGGAACTACGGCTGCGCCTTCGTCCGGTGTTAGCGCAATCAATATATCTATTAATATCTGCGCGTATGTAGGGAACGAAGTGACCGGAATTAGCGCTATGTTTAAATACAAGCGGAATATATCCGTTAATATAG
>NZ_JAWRXG010000029.1:0-2000 GCF_046535135.1 Arthrobacter sp. SIMBA_036 | reverse complement strand
CACTGCCCGCTTTCCAGTCGGGAAACCTGTCGTGCCAGCTGCATTAATGAATCGGCCAACGCGCGGGGAGAGGCGGTTTGCGTATTGGGCGCCAGGGTGGTTTTTCTTTTCACCAGTGAGACGGGCAACAGCTGATTGCCCTTCACCGCCTGGCCCTGAGAGAGTTGCAGCAAGCGGTCCACGCTGGTTTGCCCCAGCAGGCGAAAATCCTGTTTGATGGTGGTTAACGGCGGGATATAACATGAGCTGTCTTCGGTATCGTCGTATCCCACTACCGAGATATCCGCACCAACGCGCAGCCCGGACTCGGTAATGGCGCGCATTGCGCCCAGCGCCATCTGATCGTTGGCAACCAGCATCGCAGTGGGAACGATGCCCTCATTCAGCATTTGCATGGTTTGTTGAAAACCGGACATGGCACTCCAGTCGCCTTCCCGTTCCGCTATCGGCTGAATTTGATTGCGAGTGAGATATTTATGCCAGCCAGCCAGACGCAGACGCGCCGAGACAGAACTTAATGGGCCCGCTAACAGCGCGATTTGCTGGTGACCCAATGCGACCAGATGCTCCACGCCCAGTCGCGTACCGTCTTCATGGGAGAAAATAATACTGTTGATGGGTGTCTGGTCAGAGACATCAAGAAATAACGCCGGAACATTAGTGCAGGCAGCTTCCACAGCAATGGCATCCTGGTCATCCAGCGGATAGTTAATGATCAGCCCACTGACGCGTTGCGCGAGAAGATTGTGCACCGCCGCTTTACAGGCTTCGACGCCGCTTCGTTCTACCATCGACACCACCACGCTGGCACCCAGTTGATCGGCGCGAGATTTAATCGCCGCGACAATTTGCGACGGCGCGTGCAGGGCCAGACTGGAGGTGGCAACGCCAATCAGCAACGACTGTTTGCCCGCCAGTTGTTGTGCCACGCGGTTGGGAATGTAATTCAGCTCCGCCATCGCCGCTTCCACTTTTTCCCGCGTTTTCGCAGAAACGTGGCTGGCCTGGTTCACCACGCGGGAAACGGTCTGATAAGAGACACCGGCATACTCTGCGACATCGTATAACGTTACTGGTTTCACATTCACCACCCTGAATTGACTCTCTTCCGGGCGCTATCATGCCATACCGCGAAAGGTTTTGCGCCATTCGATGGTGTCCGGGATCTCGACGCTCTCCCTTATGCGACTCCTGCATTAGGAAGCAGCCCAGTAGTAGGTTGAGGCCGTTGAGCACCGCCGCCGCAAGGAATGGTGCATGCAAGGAGATGGCGCCCAACAGTCCCCCGGCCACGGGGCCTGCCACCATACCCACGCCGAAACAAGCGCTCATGAGCCCGAAGTGGCGAGCCCGATCTTCCCCATCGGTGATGTCGGCGATATAGGCGCCAGCAACCGCACCTGTGGCGCCGGTGATGCCGGCCACGATGCGTCCGGCGTAGAGGATCGAGATCTCGATCCCGCGAAATTAATACGACTCACTATAGGGGAATTGTGAGCGGATAACAATTCCCCTCTAGAAATAATTTTGTTTAACTTTAAGAAGGAGATATACATATGTTTAAACGTAAATCAACCGCAGAACTGGCAGCACAGATGGCAAAACTGAATGGTAATAAAGGCTTTAGCTCAGAAGATAAAGGCGAATGGAAACTGAAACTGGATAATGCAGGTAATGGTCAGGCAGTTATTCGCTTTCTGCCGTCTAAAAATGATGAACAGGCACCGTTTGCAATTCTGGTTAATCATGGCTTTAAAAAAAATGGCAAATGGTATATTGAAACCTGTAGTAGTACCCACGGCGATTATGATTCTTGTCCGGTGTGTCAGTATATTAGTAAAAATGATCTGTATAATACCGATAATAAAGAATATAGCCTGGTTAAACGCAAAACCAGCTATTGGGCAAATATTCTGGTTGTGAAAGATCCGGCAGCACCGGAAAATGAAGGTAAAGTGTTTAAATATCGTTTTGGCAAAAAAATTTGGGATAAAATTAAT
>NZ_JAWRXG010000435.1:0-239 GCF_046535135.1 Arthrobacter sp. SIMBA_036 | reverse complement strand
GAACGTTGATGATGTTTTGCAGTTTTGCCTATTCTAAATATAAATCGGATCTAGCAATTCGTATGAATAAACCTAAATTTTTGCAATTAGTCACTTCGATTCGAGAAAAAATCGGTCATTTATAAGCATGAAGACGACTTGCTAGGTAAATTCTACGGCTTGCACACAATCGGAGACGGAAGCGTATCGCGACTATTGAATTCCAAACTTCAATAGCAAAATACGGAACCTGGATGACC
>NZ_JAWRXG010000434.1:0-239 GCF_046535135.1 Arthrobacter sp. SIMBA_036 | reverse complement strand
CGCTAAGCCACCCGGTTCGTTGCCCTTCGATTTGCAGCATCGGACGGCGTAAAACCTCGACCAGCATGATTTCCACCAACCGGCCCATGACGAGTTCACGACCCGCCAATTGACAAAGCGACTCTTCGCCGATCAATTCGACAATACGGGTCAAGCGTCCCGCTTCTTCATCGGAGGATCGGAGGTAAAGGAGATCCGGCAGCAGACTCGCGAGGAGTTCGGTGTGCTCAGGTTCGACC
>NZ_JAWRXG010000433.1:0-239 GCF_046535135.1 Arthrobacter sp. SIMBA_036 | reverse complement strand
CAATTTGTTTTAGTTTAACAACAATATGACTATTACTATTCGCAAACCTTTCCAAAAAAACTTCGAATAAAACATGATAACTTTTTAGGGTACCATAATCAGAATCTTGCCCGATGTAATCTTGATACAGTACATACTTATCACAGATACTTGTAATTTTATATAATATATAAAGATCTAATCTACTCTGTAAATTAGGGATATTTATATGTGAAATTTCAAAGTGTTTTTTAAATTCG
>NZ_JAWRXG010000432.1:0-239 GCF_046535135.1 Arthrobacter sp. SIMBA_036 | reverse complement strand
CTAGTTAAATTAGCACGTGATAACGTGGAAAAGCATCGCGGTGTTTACAATCAAATTGAGGAAAGTGCATCCGCAGGTGTTGCCAGAAATGCTGACCTTGAGCAAATCAGGGGTCGCCTGGCTCTTGCAGAAGACAACTTAGAAACGCAAAGATCAAACTTGCATGATGTCATTAGTCGTTATTTGCGTATCGTTGGCGAGCTTCCTCCGGCGCAAATAAATAATGTGGCTGTATCGGA
>NZ_JAWRXG010000431.1:0-240 GCF_046535135.1 Arthrobacter sp. SIMBA_036 | reverse complement strand
CAAGAAAAAATAAAGGCTCAGGCCTTTATTTTTTTGTTCATTTTAAAACTGATAAGCTGTTATTTTCGGATCACTGATCAGACTTTTCATTAATGCTTCATGATTCTTATTTTCTCCTGTAAGACTCCACCGGGTGGTTAAACTCCCCTGTGTATACTGCTGCCCTATCGTCATATATTTGAGGTGGTGTTCTTTAAATTTAGCTTCACAATGGCTGATATCTTCGGCATTGGATACGGA
>NZ_JAWRXG010000067.1:0-371 GCF_046535135.1 Arthrobacter sp. SIMBA_036 | reverse complement strand
GGATTATTGGCGCCACCCGGAGAATTAGGAGGAATTGAACAATCCGGAGGACAGTTTGCACTTTCTCCAAACAGCCCTGTGGGATCTTTAATAGCTATAGGATTATTAAAAGCATATCCATAAGCATCTAATGACAGAGAACTTAAAGGATCATGCTGTACGAATCTTCCCAGATCAGGCATATAAGAACGAGCATTCATATCATACATTCCTGTTTCCTGCAATTCATTCTCCAGATAGCCATATTTATAATTAGAATTACCTAATCCTATATTATTATATCCTTCATGCTTTAATCCAAAAGGATAATAGTTGTTTTCTTCAATGATCTCTGCTGCTCCACTGGTTCCTTTAAGGTAACTTACCCTTAA
>NZ_JAWRXG010000430.1:0-240 GCF_046535135.1 Arthrobacter sp. SIMBA_036 | reverse complement strand
CCGGTTTTGCCAGAACAACCGTTGACCTGTCATGGGGCAGGATTGCCGGATGCTTTCCGGCCAAGGTACGGAACCTTGGCCCGGCTTTCTCGAAAGCCGCCGCCGTAAAGCCTCCCGTTGTCTTGCCCATGATGTGTCACATAATTGCGGTCGATCGCGCGCTGGGCCTTGAAAGGGTCGTGGCGCATGTTCCCGCATTGAAGGACAAGACATATGTTCGATACCCATAGCGTGGAAATC
>NZ_JAWRXG010000429.1:0-240 GCF_046535135.1 Arthrobacter sp. SIMBA_036 | reverse complement strand
CGCCAGCGTAACCAGCAGCAGCGCGCCCGCCAGTGTCTTGACGACACTGCCCGAACCACCGTAAAGCGACGTTCCACCCAGAATCGCCGATGCAATGACGGCGAGTTCCTGCCCCTGCATCGCGGTCGGATTGATTGCGCCGAGCCGGCTACCGAACAACACGCCGCCAACCCCGGCGACGCCGCTGCAAAGAACGAAAGCGGCCATCTTGTATCGTTTGACGTTGATACCCGACAGACG
>NZ_JAWRXG010000428.1:0-240 GCF_046535135.1 Arthrobacter sp. SIMBA_036 | reverse complement strand
ACGCGCAATGCGGATCATTTATCCGAATCCAGTATCAGCCGCCGCGGAGGTATTCAATTACGTCGCGGGGTTTCCCGATTCGATACGGAGATACGATTCCACGAGCGGTTTGTCGCGTCTCGATGTGGCGATAATCTTGCCGTCGCGATGGCCGGTATTTTCTTGCAGCGAGACGGGCGTTGGTCTTCGCCTCGGTGTTTCCAAAATCGCTCGTTGGCGTCTGACTTGCCGAGCCCCGCC
>NZ_JAWRXG010000427.1:0-240 GCF_046535135.1 Arthrobacter sp. SIMBA_036 | reverse complement strand
CAGGGGTCACCGACACGATCTTCCTGAAGACGGTCGTGAAATGCGGCTGGTTTTGGAAACCTGTCTGCAGGGCCACCTGAACAAGAGCGAGATCTGAGAAGGCCAGCAGCCTCATCGCTGCCTGGATTCGGATTCGCAGCAAGAACTCGTGCGCACTCACCGAGGTTGCCGCTTTGAACGTCGCCGCGAAATGTGCACGAGAAAAGCCGGCAACGTCGGCCAGCTCCTCCAACGTCATGC
>NZ_JAWRXG010000426.1:0-240 GCF_046535135.1 Arthrobacter sp. SIMBA_036 | reverse complement strand
CCGGAACCATCGACCGGAACACTCCGCGTGACGCCGGCGATCTCGGCAACGACGGTGGCGCCGCTCACGCCATCGAGCGCAGCAACCTGCGCCCTGATCGTCACGCGACCATCACCGCCAGCAAGCGTCGCTGAAACACGTGTCTCCGCCAGCCGCGCCCGGTCCCAGCTCTCCAGACGCACCGGTTTCCAGATGCCCGCCGTCACCAGCGTCGGACCCCAGTCCCAGCCGAAATTGCAG
>NZ_JAWRXG010000425.1:0-240 GCF_046535135.1 Arthrobacter sp. SIMBA_036 | reverse complement strand
ATCATCCGCACGCTCATGCCGGTAGAGTGCGACATAACCCGAATCACCGAACTCGATGATCAACTCGCGCAGCTCCGGCAGCTCTGGAAAGGGACGACCGATTTCTGGGTCTTCCTCCAGTCGAGCAATTTGACGCTCAATCACTTGGGCAGCTCGTTGAGCGATCAGCGGGCCTTTCTCGACAAGAAACTGGCGACAACGCTCCAACCCTTGCGCAGCACCTTCGGTGAGAATCAATCG
>NZ_JAWRXG010000424.1:0-240 GCF_046535135.1 Arthrobacter sp. SIMBA_036 | reverse complement strand
ACTTTCGCGCAAGGGTTGGGTTGGAATGACCTTGGCGGATGTCGGTCAGGCGGCCGGCTACAGCCGGGGACAGGCTGCTCAGCACTTCGGTAGTAAGGGTGCGCTTTTGCGGGCCTTGACCTTGCACATCACCAACTCGTTCGCCGACGAGATGCAGGCCGCACCGACGCAACCCGAGGGGCTGCAGGCGGTACTGGGCTATGTCCGCGTCTACCTTGGGCGCAGTGATCCGAAGTGGAC
>NZ_JAWRXG010000423.1:0-241 GCF_046535135.1 Arthrobacter sp. SIMBA_036 | reverse complement strand
CGTGAGTGTAAAAATGGGGTCCGATGTAAAAAGACCGGCCAATCACCAGTCGACTCCTATCTATTCACAAGGGCCAGAGTGGGTTGTTCGTACCAAACGGAATCCGAAGCACACTGAACGTGCTTTTCCGTCGGTCTTTGTTTCTCCAGAGGTTCTGCATAGCGTTGGTTCGTCCTTTGTTATTGAAGGGCACCACATTGTGCACAAGAGGACTAAAAATCAGGCGATCCCTAAAACTTTC
>NZ_JAWRXG010000028.1:0-2055 GCF_046535135.1 Arthrobacter sp. SIMBA_036 | reverse complement strand
GTGGGAGAGTAGGACACCGCCGGACAACCATTCAACCGGGGAGCCCCGACCACACGGTCGGGGCTCCCCGCATTTAAGCACCCAAAACACCAAACACAACAAACACACGCCCGCAGTGTTGCGGCGGCCGCGACGTGGTGGATCGCCGCTTACCGTGCTAGCTTGTTCAGTGATCGTGTCATATCGACTGGAGGTGAGACCCATGAACGCAGTATCCATAGTGGGCGCTCCCTCGCTGTCCACGATTTCGCGACTAAGGTAGTCGCCGTCGGGAGCGTCATTTAGCGCAAAATCGCGAAAGGCGACTCCCATGAACAGAAACCATTCTTCGTCCCTGAACTCCATCCCGGCGCCGGCCTCCATTGCCGCGGCTAGCGGACTGAAACGAGCGTTGGTCCTAGGCGGCGGTGGGTCCACAGGCAATGCCTGGCTTATCGGCGTCGTGGCTGGGCTGTATGAGGCTGGGCTCGACGTAACTACGGCGGACTTGACCATCGGAACGTCAGCCGGCTCCACGGCCGCGGCGCAGATCGCGGGTATGTCTCCGACTGAACTTTTGGCGGCCACGCTGGCGCCGTTACCTGTCTCCCGGCAACGCCCCGGGGGAGTCGAGACGCGCGCTAGGCCGACGGTAGACCATCTGGCGCGTATAAAGGGAATCATCTCTTCAGCCGTTGACGCTGCCGACATGCGACGCAGATTGGGCTCGGCCGCATTGGATCTGGATGCGGGTGCCGACGATTCCTGGCAGGCACAGTGGCGAAAAACGGTCGCTTCCCGGCTACCGAACCAAGACTGGCCGGAGCGGGCGGTATTCATCACGGCCGTTGACGCGAAGACGGGTGACCCGGTCGTTTTTGACCGACACAGTGGAGTTGAGTTGGTGGACGCCATCGCAGCCAGTTGTTCCAGTGGCCGTCCGTACCGGATCGGGGGCAACTACTTCATCGATGGCGGTTACCGGTCCAACGCTGAGAATGCGGATCTGGCCGCTGGATTCGGTCGGGTCCTGGTGCTTTCACCGTTCGGCGGCAAGTCCCTGCAGCCAGTGGAGTGGGGCACGCACCTCGCCACTCAGATAGATGCTCTGCGCCACGGTGGCAGCAGTGTGGCCACCGTATTTCCCGACAGCGACGCCGAACACCTGTTTGGGGTGAACGCCATGGACCTTTCGCTTCGTCCCGCCGCCGCGCAAGCCGGGTACGAACAAGGAAGAGCCCAAGCGGCAACGCTCAAGGAACTCTGGAGCTGATACCAGCAGGGCCCTCACTTTCTACGTGAGGGCCCTTCTGCTTTCGCGTACCCGTGGTGGGTTCCCTGCGGGGAACCCGCCAATCAACTGGCCGGTGACTTCGCGGCCTTGGCAGCTGCTTTTGCTGCTTGCTTGCTGGCGCGCACTTTGGCCAACGACGCCGGGTCAACTATGTCGGCGACCGATAGGTAAGAGCCCTGTTCGCCGTAGTGGCCGGATGCTTCCCTCCACCCTTCAGCCCGGAGGCCGCATTGTTTGCCCAGCAACGCCAGGAAGATCTTTGCCTTCTGTTCTCCGAAGCCAGGTAAAGCCATGAGGCGCCGGAGCACTTCAGCGCCGTCGGGATTGCCGTTTGTCCAGATTGCCGCTGCGTCTCCATCCCAATCCCGGTGCACGGTCTCCGCCAGTGCTTGGACCCTGCCCGCCATGGATCCCGGGAATCTATGGACCGCCGGCCTCTCCTTGAAAACTTCGATGAACTCGGCGGGGTCGTACTCGGCGATCGTGGCCGGGTTCAGCGACCCCAAGCGCGCACGGATTTTCTCAGGCCCGGCGAAGGCTGATTCCATGGTGACTTGTTGGTCCAAGAGCATGCCCGTCAGTAGCGCGAATGCGTCGTCGCTGAGCAGCCGGTCCGCGGTGGGATCTCCTGTGATGTGCAGTTCCATGGGTCCCATCCTCCCACCAGTTGCAGCTTCTGTCTGGGCTGTTTTGGGTGGTGTTGTGGGGTGGATTTGCGTTGGTGTGGTGGGGCGTGTATTGTTTTCTGAGTCGCCGGGTGCGAAACGGAAAGCCGGAAGGTG
>NZ_JAWRXG010000422.1:0-241 GCF_046535135.1 Arthrobacter sp. SIMBA_036 | reverse complement strand
GCATTCGTTGCGCGAGCAGCACCACAGGTTCTTTCGCAGCGCTGCGCCCGGCGCTACGTTGTGGCGCATCTGTGTGCCGACCACGACCGAACCCGCACAGCTACCCGACGCCGACGCGCAACTCATCGATTGGGGCGGCGGCCAGCGGTGGCTCTTCTCTCAGGACAACGATCAAAGGGTGCGCGAGCGCGCAGTTGCTTCGGGCGGTCACGCAACGCAGTTCCGGCACGCAAATCCCAAC
>NZ_JAWRXG010000421.1:0-241 GCF_046535135.1 Arthrobacter sp. SIMBA_036 | reverse complement strand
GCGCCGCAGCCCTTGCCGCCGCGATTTCGATGGCCGGACTGCCGCCCTTCTTCGGCTTCCTCGCCAAGGAAGAGATCTATGCCGCCCTGGCGCTCGGCGATCTGCGATCCATTGTCTTCACCTCGGTTGCGATCTTCGGCAATGTGCTGATGTTTGCGATTGCATTCGCCGTCGGCCTCAAGCCGTTCATCGGCACGCCCGTTGCCACGCCGAAGATCGCCCATGAGGCGCCGTTGCTGCT
>NZ_JAWRXG010000420.1:0-241 GCF_046535135.1 Arthrobacter sp. SIMBA_036 | reverse complement strand
GCAAACAGCACTTCGGCGCGGCGTTGTGTGGCGATGTGGAAATCCGTGGTGCCAATCATCGCTTCCGGCGAGCTGAAATGGTGGTGCTCGGCGACATTGCGATTGACCACGACGAACACGCTATCGCGGTTCTTGACGTATTGGAAATCCGGCGTCTGCGTCAGCGCCGCGGTCAGCAGATCACGGTCCTGCGCCATGTTCTCGAATTGCAGGAGCAGCGAACCGGCAACGGCGATGGCGC
>NZ_JAWRXG010000419.1:0-241 GCF_046535135.1 Arthrobacter sp. SIMBA_036 | reverse complement strand
ATTTTATTTTCAGGACTTGGTGATTTTATAAGATATGTATAATTTTCTGTTGCTCCTAGACTTTCTATCTCATCCTTTAGTATGATTCCCAACATATGATTCCCAACGTTTTCACACTCCCATTGATATGAAGTTCGGTTTCTGGATTAGTCGTATTTATCCCAACTGATTTATTTTGAGCATATACTATATGAGCAGAAAAAGCAAGGACAATTAAGATGTAATTTTTTTTCATCATTCG
>NZ_JAWRXG010000418.1:0-241 GCF_046535135.1 Arthrobacter sp. SIMBA_036 | reverse complement strand
CCTCCTGCACCACCGCGGCTGCGACATCGGCAAGTGCTGCCGATGCCTTGACCGCCGCTGTGAGCTCGCCGACCCTTTCAAGAATATAGGGATCGTCGGCAGCGCGGGCCGCATTCGACGTCACCCAGGGGCGGGTCGTCGTGCGGACATAGTCGACGGCAGCGTTCAGCGCGCCCTCTGCCGTTCCCAGATAGAAATTGACGAAGACCAGCTGGATCAGCGGCGTGTTGAAGGTCGAGAG
>NZ_JAWRXG010000066.1:0-372 GCF_046535135.1 Arthrobacter sp. SIMBA_036 | reverse complement strand
GCGTTCACCGAATACGTGCGCAACAACCGTCTTCCGGAGCCTGTCATACGCGTAAAACAGCCAGCGCTGGCGCGATTTAGCCCCGACATAGCCCCACTGTTCGTCCATTTCCGCGCAGACGATGACGTCACTGCCCGGCTGTATGCGCGAGGTTACCGACTGCGGCCTGAGTTTTTTAAGTGACGTAAAATCGTGTTGAGGCCAACGCCCATAATGCGGGCAGTTGCCCGGCATCCAACGCCATTCATGGCCATATCAATGATTTTCTGGTGCGTACCGGGTTGAGAAGCGGTGTAAGTGAACTGCAGTTGCCATGTTTTACGGCAGTGAGAGCAGAGATAGCGCTGATGTCCGGCGGTGCTTTTGCCGTTA
>NZ_JAWRXG010000417.1:0-241 GCF_046535135.1 Arthrobacter sp. SIMBA_036 | reverse complement strand
CGATGAGGCTTTTTTATTTGACACATATTTATTTTATCAGACCAGCACAGGTGTTTGCATTATATCTGTGAGAATTTGTGAAAATCTGTGGTCAATATATTATTTAAGATTTTAAGCTCAAAATCGCTAATCTGTATCCATCCATTCCAAATCCAGACAATACAGCATCACTATTAGCTGCGGTCACGGATTTCTGGCGGAATTCCTCTCTTTTGTAAATATTACTGATGTGAACCTCCAC
>NZ_JAWRXG010000416.1:0-241 GCF_046535135.1 Arthrobacter sp. SIMBA_036 | reverse complement strand
GACGGCAGCCAGCATCACGTCGCGCACCACATCACCACTATGGCCGCCAGTCGTCGCCGCCCAGCTAATCGCTTCCCGGTCGCAGCAGTCCAGGGCGAACGTGACGCGCAGCGGTGTGCCATCGTCGCACCGGAACTCAAAGCCATCGGAGCACCAGCGGGTGTTGCTTCGGTCAACAGCAACACGACCGCCATGCCGTCGAGTGTCTCGTCGCACGCCGGGGCGCCGCAGCAGCAACTGA
>NZ_JAWRXG010000415.1:0-241 GCF_046535135.1 Arthrobacter sp. SIMBA_036 | reverse complement strand
CGCCTGATTGTAGTCGCCAAGAAGAGCCCGATGCGCGGACGGATCGTAGCGATTGCGATGAACGACCGCCGCCTGGGCGAGACGTGGTTTGACATCCGCAGGACGGGCGGGATCGGGATAGCCGACGGTCAGGCCGAAAACCGGGAATACCCCGTCAGGCAGCCCGAGCGCCTGTGATACGGCTTCGGGATCGTTGCGGATGGCGCCGATATAACAGGTGCCGAAGCCGAGGGATTCCAAA
>NZ_JAWRXG010000414.1:0-242 GCF_046535135.1 Arthrobacter sp. SIMBA_036 | reverse complement strand
GAATCCGGCCTGTTGCCGTAGTGACCTTCAGCTTAGGAGTCGAGCAACGAATCGAGCAAGCCCGCACCGCGCCGACGAAGAAACTTTGACGGCACACCAATTTTTTGATCCATCGCTGACAGTTACCGGCCGCAATAAGTGCTCACGAAGGCGCGGCGATCCGTCGCGCTCGCCTACTCTCGTCAACACGTCGAGGCCGATATCGAAGACGTAGCGCGATTCCGCACGAATATGTGCCGGCC
>NZ_JAWRXG010000413.1:0-242 GCF_046535135.1 Arthrobacter sp. SIMBA_036 | reverse complement strand
ATTGTTTTCTCACTATTTTGGGGTTTGTACGGATATCTGATTGCCAATGCAATAGCTCCGTTTCTTTCTCTTTTTTGGCTTAAAGGACCACTGCCAAAAGTTTCAAGCCTATCATTAAAATTTACAAAAAAAGAAATCTGGAGCTTTGCATTACATGTCAGTTTCTCTACTCCCCAGGGTTTTCCTGCAAACGTGCCGGGTGTTTTTCCTTCATCTGAAGTAATCAGCCAGTCGGTACATAC
>NZ_JAWRXG010000412.1:0-242 GCF_046535135.1 Arthrobacter sp. SIMBA_036 | reverse complement strand
GGCGGATAGGCCGGATAGCCCCATCCACCATAGACAACCGTCGGGTTGTAGGCTGGCACATAGATCACCTCGGGGTTTGCGGGCTCGATGCGCACGATGGTGGTCTGGCCGCCTGCCGGCGCGGGCTCGACTATGACCTTCTGCTGCTCGTTCGATTTCAGGTTGCCCGATTCCTGCGCGCGTGCCCGCAACCGCTGCACAGCAGCGAAGACCTCTTTTTGCTGCGCAAGAAAAGCGTCCCC
>NZ_JAWRXG010000411.1:0-242 GCF_046535135.1 Arthrobacter sp. SIMBA_036 | reverse complement strand
GAGTTACCAAACTACAGGAAGATCAATTAAACAAGGTAAAAGGCGGACAGAAAGGAGCTGGCGAAATAGATCAGGATCTTGATGGAGGAAGCGTTAGCTGCGTATGTCTAAGTTGTAGACCTTAAACAGTTTAAATAATAATCAATCAATTAACAATAAAAATTAGAACCATGAGCAACAAATCAGTAAAACTAGGAAAAGAAGTAACGCTTAACAAAGACGCAGTTACCAAACTACAGGAA
>NZ_JAWRXG010000410.1:0-243 GCF_046535135.1 Arthrobacter sp. SIMBA_036 | reverse complement strand
CAATTAACATTGTGTAACACAAAGTTTAATATTTCCTTAAAAAAAACTTAATAGGACTAAGGAATCTTTTAATTCAGTAATATTTTAAGCCTATAAAAATCAGGACACTCCGTTTATTAAAGACTTTTCATGATATGAACCCAATATGAACAGGAAAAATCACATCCCGGATTGTTAAGAATTAACCATCCTTTTCTAAAAACCGCCTAGCAAAATATTCACTTGATTAGAATGATATAATTA